>JBILET010000033.1:0-9060 GCA_044351935.1 Bdellovibrionota bacterium | reverse complement strand
TTCTATAGATTGAGTCAGCTGCTAATCTGTCATAGTGCTTAGTTGTACTTTGATCAGATGTGGGAGGCAGACCTGCGCGAAGTACTTTTCTAGCTTTTACATCTGCACGCTGATTTGTCATGACAAAGTTGTAAGCGTGAACTGGATCAAATGGGTCTATTACAATTAGATCTTCAATACGACCAGTAACAAGTGCCATTAAAATTACATGCGCTAAAGTTCCGCTATCACGTTTTGCATCAATAAAAGTACAACCACTTGCGCGCCCTCGCGCCATCTGTTGAAACATCAAAGACTCAACCCATAATGTTTTACCAACACCTGTCTTTGCAAACACACATGCGTGAGTACAAATATCATCATCGCTAATCCAAAGCGGAGACCCACTATCAAGATCAAATCCAACTAAATATTTATCAAGTACAGATTTGCCTCTTCTTGTTGCATCAGCTATTGCTTCAGCAAATGCGTCTCGCTCGGGAGGAGCTCCTAGAACCTTGCGCCCTCCTCTTCGTTTGCTTTCGTGTGCTCTTTCAGCTTCTAGCAATCGATCTTGGGTTAGTTTTTTTCCAAACTGGCCCATTAAAAACCCAGGCAAGATTCCAAGTCCAAACAAACCTGTTGGGCCAATATATTGCCCTAGCGGAGTTGCTGCTAACGCTAACGCCCCGACACTTGCAAGACCTGAATACATCATCGATTTGCGAAGATCTTCGGATTTTTCTTTGCTATAATTGGCGCGAGCAAATTCTCTAGCCATCAATAAACTCCTCTGTAGGATCAAAACCAGTTAAAAACTTCTCGTACTGCTCTGGCAAGTCGGTAACAAGTGCAGACTCACAATTAATAAAATATTTACGCCATGATTTTCCAAGATTTCTTTCGATTGCTGTACTTCGACACGGAACGTATCCAACTTTACCAAGTAAATCTTGTCCTGTGTCTACGCCTTTAAATACAGCAAAAACAACTGATGAATCCGGCACTACAGTGCTACCCACTTGTCTGGCTAGCCATCCAAATGCGTTCAAAATGTTTCGGTAATACCCCCACTTTTGGAGGGTATTCACATCTAAATTAAGAACTTTGGCCATCTGATTAATTGATTGCGAATCAAACCCAGCAAAAAATTTCTGCGACTGAGGCAGTGGGCCAGCTGGTTCATCGTCATCATCAATTCGCGTAACTGGTGGTGCATAGTTTGTGACTTTAGTTACCAGAGGAAATAAACATTCTTGCTCTTTTCTAGTTACAAGCTCATCAAATAATTTGATCAATGCTGATACCGGAAACGCAACAAGTCCCGAATCTGTCGAATAGGTTTGCTCGGTTACTAACGGACTTCTTTTGTATATATCATCAATAATTCTACTTTCGAATCTGCGATACAATCTATAAGAAATCCCATACAATTCGATTTCATTTACTTTTTGAGCACCGATATCTGGATCACTTGGCGCAAGAGACAACTCAACTAATTGCCGCAATCCTCGAGTGGAATCGGGTAACTCAATCGGAAGTCTTATAGGCCCAAAAACAGTAAATCTATTTCCGTAAACAAGCGCTTGTCTGATCCTATCGCGTTCGACTGCATTAAATTCTACCTGAAAGTGAGGAACTGAATGTATGACAGATCTTGCATTTAAATGAATATAACTAGATCTGCGCACCCATCGGTTACCTTCTTTTAAATAACCCATAACCTTACCGCATTGTATGGCTAGTACGGTTACAGCAACTTCTACTAGATGAATTTTGGATAAATCTTCACAGAACGGATTAATTACTCTTTGGACTGGTGTTAAATTCTCAACAGAAGCAAAACTATTATTTGAATTAATAAAGGTCGAAAAATCAGTTAACACGTTATCAAGAAACTGTAGAGTTCCATCAATCAATGAAATCTGACTAGCTTTCTCGGTAGTTGAATCCGAACGTGGCGCATAAAATGGAACATCAGGATAGGCTGCCAGAATTGAACATAACCAAGTGCCAGTTTTATTTACTACGCCATGTTTTCTTAAAATTGAAATTAATTTTGAGGCAACAGCATCACTTGATTCTGTTTTTCTAAGACATGCTAAATTTGTAACAAGCTTGTCGGGCGCTCCTGCTTCGGTAACGTTAGAAAGATTAGCGTTAATTCCGGAATAAAAAAACTTTCCTGTTCCCGTTTCGCCTAACAAATCAGGGCCTACATAGGGCTTAAAAGAAGAAACAGATCTATATACACCCCAAGCAATTAGTAACAACCATAAACGAAATGATGCAATTAGAATAAAACAGACTCTTAGGATTCCTTCACATACAGCCACTAATGGAGTAAAAAACATCGAATCAGCTTGGGCGCTTTCGATAAAATGATATAACTTTTCGCCGATCGTCTCGTAAAGCGAAACTTCCAACTGAGTTCCATGTGTAACAAGCCAAGCACTTCCCTGCTGCATTGAGTCTATAAAAAGTTGTGCTCTACTTATTCCCTTAGCTGCTTTAGAAGCACTATCAAAACTTACAAAATCCTTTGAATTAGGAACGATAGAAACCAAGGCAAGAAACATTGCCATTATTACTGCAAACTGGATTAACCTTCGGTGGTTAACAGGTTTGATTTTTTTTAACTCATCATTCTGAGTTGCTTTAATTTTTTCGATCGACACCGAGACACCGTTTTGACAATTTTACTACTTATATCTGATAACAGTTACCCCTAGCTTAAGACATCCAAATAGTTGGTGAAACAGTAAAAATTTGAACGATTTTAACAAGTTGCAAAGGTTCATAATTTTTCTGAACCAATAGTAGGCAATATTCGGACTAGTGGTGTTGGATTTTGGGCACAACTTAGTACTTAAAATCCTTCAATTTATTCAAAGAACACACGATTAACTAGATGGACAACATCAATAGGACTTTTCAAATTATGAAACACTCGTTTTTAAATGCAATTTTCAATTCATTTTCAGTATTTTGTCTGGTTTTAATAAATAATTCCGTTTCATTAGCAGATTCAACCAGCGCAACTGCAATTGAAGTTGTAGAGGCTTCCCCATCAGAAATCGAAAAATCAAAAGTAAAAGCTGCTCTTCCAAAACCAGCTGAATCAAAAAACGATTCTTTTGCTACTGGAACTTCTAGGGTTACTCCTGGGTTATCATTGCAGTCAGCTAAGGGTGAAAAATTGGCTATCGCCATGGGCCATTATGCTCGTTCAAGGGCTCTATTAATTTCAGCTTTAAGAGAATTTGATAAAGGCTACGAGTTAGTCGACCCAAGTGCCCTACTTGACTCAGAAGGTTGGAGGCAAGGAGTCACTATGAGGGCTCAAGAGCTTGCCAGAGTGCTAGACCCTCAACCACGGGCAGCAAGGTCTGGAGTGCGTTTTGACTCCTCAACGGCTGGAATCGGGGATGCTGGGGCGACTAAAAAAAGGTGAAGCAGTCTTAAGGGTTAGGCGGATTATTGGTTTGATTTAAAAGGCAAAATGGATAACGGCGAAGAATTATCAATGTTAAATGAACCTTGGGCGTTCCTAGGGGTCAGACTTAACGAGTGGATCATTGGATTCATGGTGATGATTTTGATCTTAGGAATAACCGGAGCCAAAGGTCCTGGTATTATGCCAATTGTTGTTGGTGCAGGTGTTGGATGCGCTGTGATAGCTGCAACTTTACGTTCAAGATTTCCTGATGAAGAGCGCGGATTAAGAAATTACTTTATGTTAAAGCTTGGATTTAATCCCCCTGGAATTCCTACTCCTTCGGAACTTCAACCTTACTGGAGTGCGGCTCCAATTTCTGAACTTAAACCAACAACTAGATACGCAGAACTTGGTCTAGATGAAATATTTCTTCAGGATGAAGAGCAAGACAATAAACCAATTGCGAAAAAAGGAAGATAAGCAAAGTGGCAAAAGAAAAACTTAAAGCTCTATTAAACGAAGGTAAAGTCTCGGAAGTGCGCGGAGAAAGCGACACTATCAAACTTTGGGAATCATATCGCCAACAAGCATTACTTTGGCGTGCAATTGCTCTTCTTCAAATACCTGCAACTGCGATTGCATGTTTATTGGCGATTATTCTTTGGTCGACAAGATCAATTACTTTAAAAGTTCCACCAAAACCACTTCCTGGAACCTACGCAGCTCAAGATATACCAAATGCTGAGTTTATAAATTTTGCTCAAGATTTTGTTAACTTAATGTCTAGTTATCAACACAGAGTAGCAAGAAGACAATTTGAAGCAGCTGCACTTATGATAACCGAACCATATCTAAGTCGGTTTCGTGACGAACTTTTAACTTTTGAATTAAAAGCGATTGAAACTACATCCAGAACACAATTCTTTTTTGCAGATCCAGAAAAAACAACTATCGAGCGTGATGGACGAGAACTGAAAGTATCCTTCACTGGCGACAGACTTAAAGTTGTCGCGGGACAAGAGCTTCCGCTGGTTAAAACTAAATTTACAGTACACCTTAGAACAATACCAAGAAATCCAATTAATCCTTACGGAATTGCGATTACTGATTTTGTTGCAGAAGAGGTTAAATAATTTTTGGAGAGAATATGTTTTTAAAATCAAACTTTAAATACTTATCAATCGTAACGACTAGCTTAGTTATAGCGTTAGTATCCTCGACTGCGTTTGCTCGGGATATCGATTATAACAATCAAGAAGTGATTGTTCGTGTAAATCCAGGCGAACCAACGCAAATTAAATTCCCCGGTGTAATTTCTGGAGGATTTAAAAGAAAGAATGCTTCTTTATCTCTCGATAAGAAGAACGAAGATTTAATCGTTTTTGCTCAAGAAGCAATTCCTGATCAAGGTGAAGCAATCATTGTTAGACTTGAAGATGGAAGATCGTTTTCATTAAGAGTCCAAAGAGGATCCGCTGAGTTTCCTCGCGATGATTTAATTAAAATCAACGATAATCGCGATACAGAACTGCCAACTGATGAAGAAGAACCAGCTTATCGTGAAAAAACATTTCAATATGCTCCTGCAACTGCAGTTTCTGGATTAGTTCGTGAAATGATGCTTGCTGCAGAGTTTGGTAAAAAATCAGTATCTGGTTATCGCGCAAGCGACAGATATAAAGGCCAAGTTGTATTAGATGATGGAGCAATTCGCGCCGTTGTAGATCGTATGTTTATCGGTTCAAACCTTTGGGGTTATGTTGTTGAAGCTGAAAACTTACTTGATACAGCTCAAAAAATTAATCCTGCTACGTTTAGATTAGATGGAACAAGAGCAATCTCGGCTAACAACTGGGAACTAGCCCCTCGTCCATTAAACACTGAGCAACAAATTGCAGGAAAAGATAAGGCAAAAATTTATATCGTTACTCGTTCTAGATAATAGGAAGTAAAGTATGTCACAGAAGTTAAATGACTTTATCACTCGAGTTAAAACAGAGCGGAAATTTACAATTCTTGCTTTGGTAATTTGTGGTGCAATATTATTTTTATTCGTTGGCTCGGATCCAAAACCTAGACAACGCCCTAATACAAAAGCTGGAACTGATAACGCCAAAGTTGCAGCGCTTGCTCAAAAAGAAGCATACGAAGATATTATTACAAGATTCCAAAATGACTTAACAAGAATGAGCGAAGACAGCAAAGCTGCCAGAACAGAATCTGCTGAACTGAAAAAATCATTAAAAGACTACGAAGAACGTACTGCTCAAATTTTCAACCAAATCATCAAAAAAATGGCAGATCAACCTGGTGGTGCTGGTGGTTATGCTAATGCTGCAGGTAGTGTTGGAACTGGTTCAGCTAACGGAATGCCTCCACGAGCAATTGATGTTCCTGGATCTTCTGACTCGATGTCTTCACAAATTGAAGATGTTTCACTTTCTAATCAAGAATTAGAATCATTTGGATTGGATACAAAACAAGTTGCTCCTCCTGCTCCTCCTCCAGTAGAAAAAGTTGCATTTATCGGAGCTGGTGATTCTGTAAGAGTAAAACTTCTTGCTGGTGTAAACGCACCAACAGATGGAACTCCATATCCAGTTGTATTTAAGCTTGTAAGTGATGTTTATGGTCCTGATGGATCTAGCCTTCCAGTAGGCGAAGCAAGACTTATAGCTGCTGCTCAAGGATCACTTACGGATTCAAGAGCACTTTTTAGATTAACTTCAGTAAACGTGCGACTTCCAGATGGAAAAAGAAAAGTTCTTCGTGCCGACGGATGGATTGTTGGAGAAGATGGAATTCGTGGAATGTCAGGAGTTCTAATTGATCCTATCGGTAAAGCAATTGGTGGAGCTGGCTTTGCTGGGTTTTTAAGTGGAATAGGACAAGGAATATCTCAGGCAAACGCATCAACAATGATGAATACATTCCAAGGATCACAAACAACAACAATTGATGTCACTGGTAACGTAGCTGCATTTGCTGCAGGACAAGGTGCTTCTGGTGCGGCTCGTGAATGGAGTGGAATTATACGCGACAGACTTAGTCAGATGGTTCCTGTAGTACAAGTATTATCTGGCCGAGAAGCAACAGCAATCTTTGCAAAAAACGTTACTATCTCGGGACTATACGATCAACTTGAGGAAGATGAAGATTCAAGCTTATCAGTAAGTGAATAAATTTTTTAAAAGGTTATTAAAAATGAAAAAAATAATTTTAACCAGCGCAATGTTACTACTAACAGGATGTGCAACCACAGCAAATTTATTAAACCCATTTTATGAGTCACCGACTCCGGAAGCTCAGATGGGAGAACGTTCTGATCGCGCATTAAACGAAAGTGAGGGTAAAGCTGAAAAAGCTAGAAGCGCGCTTGAAGCAATGACTCAATATAAATCTGCGCAAGCTCCACAACCATACGATCCTGTTCTTCAACCTGCAGTTGTTCGGTTGATGTGGGTCCCAGACAGAATTAATAAACATGGAGACCTTGTTCCTGCTCACTATTACTATTTAAAAGTATTATCTGATAGATGGGCAGTACAAGATGCATTCGAACTTGAAGCTCAGTTAAAAGGCAAAGGCGGAGCAACTTCAAACGTGCCATACACAACCAAGGATGATTTAGATGCAAGCAAATAATTATAAATCTGCAAAATCAGTTTTTTTAATTTTAGCTTTGATTACGCTACAGGGATGTTACAGTTCTATTGATTCGCCTGAATATTTAACTGCTACTCGGACTATTGCTCCGCAGCCAGTTTATAACCGTGTATTTTTAGCTCGCCCGCCAGAAGTACTGCCAACTTCTAGAATTTCAAACAAGGGTTCACAAAGGGTCGAGCCTGTATATCAACTTCAAGCAAGCTCAGAAACTGTTGAAAACGTTGCAAAACAGCTTGCAAAAGCTTGCAGATATAGAAGTTATACGGCTGCATCTGTTGCTGATAAAAAAATTACCTTAGAAACACTTGGGACAGTTGATGAACTTGCCGATACTATAGGTAGAGAAGCTGGTGTTTATGTATCAGTCGATCATGCAAACCGAGAGCTTAGAGTCTTACCACCTCGCAAGCCTCGAAATTAATATGCCAAACAATTTAGGTTTATAAATGTCGACTCATCTTAACCGTACAACAAGAAAAAGGTTATTCGAAGACGAGGAGCTATTTAATCACCTATTACCTTTTGCTCGGTACGATGCCGAGATGGGAATTTTTGTTCATGCTGATGCATCACTTTGGTCAATGTATGAACTTGAACCAAAACTTCTAACTTCAACTTCCGATACAGATGCATTTGAATTAACTAATCAACTTCAAGAAATGCTGGATTCATTAGATCCAGATATTTCAGTTCAATGCTCATGGATTACAACTTTTGATGTTGATAACGTTTTAAGAAATTCACTAAACAGTTACCCTACTTCTGGTCCCGCAGGCTGGATGGCCAAGCGCTGGATTAGAATGATGCACAGAGCCAGTAAAGCGGATCATCTTGGTCGCAGACCAAGAAGAATGCGATTAATCTTTGCATTTCGTTATGACCCACCTTGGAAAAAAGGAAATATTCTTCAAGAATTAAAGAAAACAATACAGTCTTTATTCAAAGATCCGGTTAAGAAAAATAAAGAGGAAAAATCTTTAGAGTATCAAGGTTATGCAAATAAGTTTAAAGGAATCGTAGAAGGAAAAGCTTCAAAACTTCGCGATCTTGGACTTAAACCTCAACCAATTGATGCGCAAAGATTAATTTCTATCTTATTCCCGTTACTCAATCGTAAAAGTGTACGGCACTCAAAAATTAGAAAAGGTCGAGCAGCTGCACTTCCAATACCGATTTTTGATCGCAACGAATTATTATCTAACCAAATTTCAGAAACACCTGTTCGACATCCTAAAGATGGATACATTTTTAAAGACGGAAGAGTCTATCGAAGTGTTTCGATGGTAAAAGCTCCAAAGAATTTACTCCCACTTATGATTGCACCATTGCAGTCAACACCATATGAAAACATCATAACAATTACTTACTCAAAAGATGATTCTCAAAAGCAACTACAAAGATTAGATAGTCTAGATTCTGCTCTTGGTTATCGAGAACAAACTGCACGTGGTAGATCTAACCAAAAAGTACAAAGCCAAATTCAACAAGTACGACAAGCAAGACAAGAGTTGTACAATAACCAAGCACAACTTGTTCGCGCGGGTGTTCACCAAACATTTATCTGTCAAACTGAAGACGAAGCAACAAGAGCTGCCGCTGAAGCGCTAGCTACGTTTCCTCAACTATACGGTGCTCGAGGAATGGTTCATGAAATCACAGATCTTGCGTGCATGATTAACTCGATTCCTGGATGTTACGACCCAAGCACTGACGGTGCTGGATGGACCAATGTTCTTAGATCTTCTAGTGCTTCAAGATTATTTCCTTTATGGGGTAACTGGCGCGGAACCAATAATCCTCTTTTTGTACTCCCAAGTTTGTGGAACCGAGAACTAATTGGATTTGATTTTTACGACTCTAACACTGCTCCAAACGTTCTTATTAGCGGCGTATCCGGCGCAGGTAAAAGTTATCTGTTGTGTTATTTATTAATTAACATGAATCGTGGTCACTACTCACAACAGCAAGATGGA
>JBILET010000031.1:0-9153 GCA_044351935.1 Bdellovibrionota bacterium | reverse complement strand
TGTCCAAATTTATCTTCGCTGATTAATAAAGCAACTCAGCACAACCCCACTACACCAAATTCGGCATCTATAGAAATTTTCAATAAAGAACTTGAAAGTAAACTTAATATTCTAAATAAAAGAGGGTAGGTAAAAATGAATAAATTTGATCAAAGTAAAATTGCTGACGATGTCGAACTAATCCCTTTTACAAGTAATATTGTTCAGTCACTGCGTTCTAAAATATTTTCAGATGACACACTTGATCTAACTAAGTTTTCGGCAATTATTTTTTCACAAACAAAAAACTTTAGAGAAGCTTCAAATATCAATGGATTAAAACTATCCGAATTAACAGCTGAGGATATCGAAGTAGCACTTAGGAATATTTCAGACGAAGGACTGCTTGAGGATTTCATTCTAAAATACGCAGAAAACTTATATTTTTCTGGGCTGGCCAAACCAAAACATATAAACGAAAAAACCTATTCATTTTTAATTTTTGTTGGCGAGCAACTCAAACAAATTGTCTCTGATTCATATGAATTAACTACTCCAGTTTCAAACGGAAAAGTTTCAAAACTAAGAGAATTAGATCGCAAAATCTTAGAATTTGCCCAAATTAGCGACTTTATAAAAGCCCCAGATTATGTGAGCTTAAATCAACAACACAAAGTTATAGCTTCGCTAATAAAACAAGAAGAACACGTAATACTTGAAAGAGTAGGAAAGAAAGAAAAAGAATTTATACTAACAAAGGGTATTTTTACTAAAAGTGAATTAAATAAGTTATCACCCACTGTTCTTAAAGGAGTAGAACATTTAATTGATGCTGGGATTATTAATTCATCCGAACACCCACTAACTGGGGTAACTTATTGTTACGCACATGCGTCGATATCAAGTCAAAGATTAGAATCTGTAATACCACCAAGGCTACGGGAAAAAATAGGCGAAGAGCTATTTAAAGAATTTACAACAAAATACTCAGGTAAATTTAGACCTATTGGCATTAGTGATAATCGCCAACTGGGTGTGCCTACAGTGTTAGATAGAATTAGAGTAAATTCCGTTGCTAAGAATGCGGGTGTTAGCGCTTCTCATGTAGTTTTATTTCTAAAGTACTTAGAACAGTTTGGGAACCTGGTACAAACAGATCATTCAGGATATCGGCTAGGACTATTAGCTAATCAGGCAGGACTAGGATTTAGGACTGTTAGATTTATGGAAAAATTCAATGCAAAAAAATCTTCTCTTCCACAGACTGATATTCCAGCTGAAGAAGTATCATTAGAAACATATTTAAATGCCGCTAGAATTTTAAAAGCTTCCCTAAAAATTCCAACATATACTTACGAAACTGCTAGTGGTGGACTTCCACCAATATATTTCTTGGATGAACTATTAGTCGGTAATGCTCGCATAGACACGGAACTACTTGAAAAATTAGTTCATAGAATTAAAGATGACGAATCTGCTCTTGTTATAGCTGCAAATATGCTGCAAGGAGACCCAGCCGTTGAACCAAGAGGAATGAGGACCTCAATCCCTCCTGCTCTGACTGATGGTATAGACATGAGAGATTACAAAAATCAGCTGCCATTTCTTAAAGCCCTTATTAAAGAGCTAAACAAACCTTCGATGATACTACATGGAAAAAATGATCATTTAACTGCTCAAATTCGTGCAGATATTGAACGTGAAAAAATTCTTCATGAATCCAAAATATCAGAGTCAGAAATTGATAATAAACTAGCATCGGATAATCCAGTTACAGAACGAGCTAGGAGAAAGTATAATGCTAAATTACAAGCAGAATTACATGATTTTATAAGTAATATTGTTCAACCATTTGAGGCAAAATTAGGTAGACAACTTTTCGAAACGAATGAAATATTTAAGCGCACAGGACTCCGCATTAGTGAAATCGAGATTGTTCGAGACATGGTAGATCTTCTTCTTCAAGATGCCACCGAAGGTAATAACTTGGGTCGAGATAAGATTGATGAAGTATATAAGGATTTTTTAGTGCAACCTGATATTGGTAACAACTATATTTTTCGTCTTGAGCAAGTATTATTCCCTGAGTATGAAAGACTTGCTCCTGGTGAAATTATTGCAAGAGGTGGTGCTTATATTCAATTTACGAACCCAGAAAAAGAGACTGGCTTAAAATTATTATTACAACCAGAAGCAAGGCTAGGTGTTGGTGAAGTTATCAATCCAACCGAAAAATTAGTGAGCATATTAAAAAGTGCTGCAGCTGGTGGAGAACAAATTGCTGATGTTGTAATGGTTGGCTCTACTGCCGAGACATTTCTATCTATGATGGCGAATGGAACATTAATAGTATCTGCATCAACTCTACAATCTAGCTATTTTGATAGTAGTTACTTTTTTACAGAATCTTCAGACAGACATAAACGAAGATTATATAGCAAAGGTGGGCAAAATTTTGCAGGTGCATTTTCGATTTCCGGTGGCATTGATGAAAATCAAAAAACATTTGCATATGCGGTTTCTTTAACTAATCATAAAATTGAACAAGTTCTTGCAAAAAACGCATTAGAAAATAAGCCAAGTAAATATGTTGATATTTATGCAACCAGCGATTGGCAAACTGGCTCACCTACCCAGCGACCTCAAACATGGCTTAGGGGACTTATGTGGGCTGTTCTCAATGGGCAAAAAGAAATAGTAATAAACGGTGATGTTTTACAGGGGCAAAATTACGGCAGAGCAGTAGCAGAAATGCAACTTACTGGCTTAGTTGGAATAGAAGATCAACAAGAATTTGTATCTGAACTAATCAAACCAGTATTAGACATGATTAAGGAATTAAAAACTAAAGATCCTTCCTTTGAATTACCAACGTTTAGAATCATTACTGGAAATCATGAAACTAATTCTCAATCAAACAAAGGTGGACAAGGAATATGGTTTTTATTGTCCTTGGCAAATCAAATTCAATATTTTTACAGAGGTGCATTCGGTCAAGATGCTGCTGATACAAAAGTTCTATATCCAAGGAAATTTGTCGATCATCACGGCACCGATGTTGACTATTCACATATGATTATAGATTTGACACAAGAAACCGGATTTAGAATCGCAGCTCAACACTATGTTGGTGTTGGTGGCAAAGGGAGCTCGTCAGTTACCCCTGCAGCTGGCATGGCAAAATGGGCAAGATCCATGGAGCATTTTGTGGGAGACATTCACGGCTGCATCTGGGCTCACTTTCATACGCAGTCAGTTGTTCAACGAGATGGAATTTTTCACGTAATTTTTGGAGCCAATGCTGGTGGATCTGGCTTTGAACATCACTTAGGTTACCCAACAACCGTACCTGCTTCGGGCAGAATCAGACTATATTCTGATAGACCACCTGAATTATTATTTATTACCGAGCCCTATTTAAACTTAGCAGAAAAGGAATTTTCGCAAAGTGATACCTATCAATCACTAATTCAAAAATATGGAAGCTTAGAAATATTTATTGAATTCACTCGAGCAAAAATTCAAAGAAGAGATAAAGGAAGTTATAGTTATCAGAAGAATGTTGTGAACATCTAAATTGTGATTACAGTGGTAATTGAATGGAGAAAGTCGCGCCTTCACCTGGCTTACTTGCAACATGAATAGATCCGTTATGAGCTTTGACAATATGTTTTACTAACGAAAGGCCTAGTCCACTTCCCCCCTTATGCCTATCCCTACCGGGGTCACTTCTATAAAATCGCTCAAAAATCCGATCTTGCATATCAAAAGGTATTCCTTCACCGAAATCTTGAACATCAATTTTAATGTAAGAATTATTGGCCTTGCAGAACACTAATATTTTACCACATTCATTCGAATGCTTAATCGCATTAGAAATTAAATTAGTAAGCGCCGAAATTAGTAGTGGAGCATTTGCATTGATTTTCACAGAGTGCTCAATTATTTTGTTTATTGCAATCATTTTATTATTAGATTGCTCTAAACACTCTTCGATAGCAGAAGATATAATTTTATCTACATAGATATCTTCAGTTATTAGTTTTGCTCGACCACGCTCAATATCACTTAATAATAAAATATTTTCGAAAATATCGCATATTCGATTAGTATGACGCCTGGCAATTTGAATAAATTTTTGCCTCTCTTGCACTAACAATTCTGTGTCATACTCACAAACAGTATCAATCGCACCTCGAAGTGAAGTAAGTGGTGTCCTTAGCTCATGTGCAAGATTAGCAATAAAATCTGTTCTGATAGTTTCAAGTTGGATCTGTTCGGTATGATCTTTTAGAAAAAATATACGAGATGATTCTGCTACAAATACATTTGTCTTGAAGTGCCTACTATTTAACTGCAAATCAAATTCAGAATCATTATAACTTTGCAAAGTATCGACAACATCAAAGATTGTCATTACTGTAGACAAATAATTATCAAATATACTCTTGAATAAATTATTAAACCAAAACGAATCTTGACTGACTATAAGACAAGCCACAGGTATACTTTGCAATAGTTCTATAGGCTTGTCGCAAATTAACTTCATAAAAAACTATTTATCAGCGAATCTATAACCGACACCTCGCACTGTCTCGATTAGAGATGATAAATGACCAAGTTTTTTTCTTAATGCAAGAATTTGCACATCAATTGAGCGATCTGTTACTGAGTGCCCAGTGCCGTGAACGTTGTCAACAATTTGGTACCGCGTAAATACTTTTCCTTTTCTTTCCGCTAGGAATTGCAAAATTTTAAACTCAGTAGCAGTTAGACCTAACTTGTTGCCTTCAATAGAAGCTTCAAACCTTTCAATATCAATTTTTAAGGTAGAAAATTGAAACTGCGAATCCTTTACTACTGAATTATTTTTTGATTCTAAAAATAATTCAGTAGAACCATGAAGATTACGACGTAATATACTTTTTACTTTTGCAACTAAAACTTTGGGATGAAATGGTTTGGCAAGATAATCCACAGCCCCCACTTCTAGACCTGTAACTATATCAACTACATCTGACTTAGCCGAGCTAATCATAACTGGGATATAGGCGTTTGATGTTCTATGCAACCTGCGCAAAAATTCCAAACCATCCATGCCTGGAAGCATAATATCCAAGATTATCAAACTTACTTGTGTAGTCTTTAGAACCTCAAGACCCTCTTCAGCAGAACGAACAAATATTGAACTAAATCCGTCTCGTTCTAAATGAAAACATATGACTTCTGCAATATCGGATTCATCTTCAATAAGCAGCACAGGCTTGTCTTTCATTTGGCGCTAGATGTAACTTATGTTGCATCAAGAATCAAATGATTTCTAAAAATTAACCAAAAATTAACAATTCAAGAAGATTATTTGAATATCAAGCAGTCTTTTTTAAGCAGCAAAAAGCTTCAAACCACTATTTGCGCCGACATAACCTACGACGTCCTCGATTGCTCGCTCTGGATGTGGCATAAGACCAACGACATTGCCACTTGCGTTACAAATTCCAGCAATTGAATTAATCGAGCCGTTTACATTAACTTCGAAATTATCGTGATCGGTATTGCCTAAGGAATCACAATATCTAAAAACTACTTGTCCGTTATCTTCTATCTGTTTGATTGTGTCGGTATCGGCAAAATAATTTCCATCAAAATGAGCAACTGGACAAGTTATGACTTCACCTGCCGAGCATTTCTTAGTAAGAAAAGTTTTATTATTTTCAACTTTGATATGAACAAATCTTGATGCAAATTTTTGCATTTTATTTTGTAGTAACACCCCTGGTAATAAACGGCTTTCGCATAAAATCTGAAATCCATTACATATCCCAAGAACATTACCACCTTTTTTGGCATATTCTTGAACTGACTGCATTACAGGCGATAACTTTGCTAATGCTCCTGTTCGAAGGTAATCGCCGTAAGAAAATCCACCTGGCAAAACTACTAAATCAGGCTTATTTAAATCAGAATCGCGATGCCATACTGTTGTAACTTTTGCTCCAAGCACAGTACCAAAACAATGCTCAACATCATGATCGCAGTTTGTGCCGGGAAAAACTACAACTGTTACTTTCATAACTTTACCTTTTAATTATTGTTTAATTTCGTAATTTTCAATAATTGTATTTGCTAACAGATCCTCGCACAGCTTTTTGGTCAGTTCATTTGCAGCACTTGCATCTTTTGCTTCAACATCGAACTCAACAAGACGCCCTACTCTTATATTGCTAACACCTTCTACTCCGACCCCAGCAATGCCGTGCTCAATTGCTTTTCCTTGAACATCAAGAACGCCAGGTTTTAATCTTACAAATACTTGAGTCTTCACTTTAGCCATTTATTCAACTTCCTTTAGAGCACGGTTAAAAATATAGTCAACTTGTTTTGTGTGACGAGCTAAATCAAAAATTTGATTTAACTGATCAGCTGATAAAAATTTAGCAATATCCGGGCACCCTGATGCTCGTGTTAACAAGTCTGGCCCTTGATCCCACGCAGCAAGTGCATGAGTTTGAACTAGTTTGTATGCATCTTCGCGAATCATTCCAGCATCAACAAGTGCTACTAAAAGTGATCCACTAAAAATTAATCCTTTTGAAGAATCTAGGTTTTCTTTCATTCTTTCAGGATAGATAACTAGCCCTTCAACTAAGCCAAGAAAACGATGCAACATAAAATGCGCAACAATACACGCATCCGGCGCAATTACTCGCTCGACTGAACTATGACTAATGTCTCGCTCATGCCAAAGGGGAATGTTTTCCATCGCTGACACTGCGTATCCTCGCAGTAATCTTGCAAGACCTGTTAAGTTTTCAGAAAGAATTGGATTTCGTTTATGAGGCATCGCAGACGAGCCTTTTTGGCCTGCAGTAAAGCGCTCTTCGGCTTCACGAACTTCTGTTCTTTGAAGATGTCTTACTTCAACAGCAAATCTTTCGATTGAACTTCCTAATAATGCAAGTGCAGTAAAGAATGCTGCGTGACGATCGCGATGCACCACTTGGCTTGCGACTGCTTCGCTAGAAAGTCCAAGTTTTTCCATAACAAATTCTTCGACAGCCGGAGGAAGTGCTGCAAATGTTCCAACTGGGCCCGAAATTTTTCCTGCGCAAATTTCTTTTATACCACTTTGAATTCTGTCTTTTGCCCGCTTAAGCTCAACAGCCCAAGACATTAATTTTAACCCAAAGGTTGTAGGTTCGGCATGAATCCCGTGACTTCGACCAATAGTAATAGAGTATTTATGTTCTGATGCACGCTTTACAACTGCTTTGATAGTTTTATCTAATACATCAAGTATTAGTTCTCCGGATCTTTTAAGCTGCACTGCAAAAGATGTATCAAGTAGATCGCTTGAAGTCATTCCTCGGTGAATAAATCTTGAGTCTTCACCAACGTACTCGGCTACGTTCGTCAAAAATGCAATTACGTCATGTTTTACTTCTTCTTCAATTTGAAGAACTCGTTTTGCATCAAATTTTGCTTTGGCTTTCGCTGTTTCAAACGCTGATTTAGGCGCTAATCCTAAGTCGGCCATTTTTTGCAAAGCTAACAGTTCGACTTCTAGCCATATTGAAAATCTAGAGTCGTCACTCCAGATGGCGGTCATTTCGGGGCGGGAATATCTAGGAATCATTGCGGCGTAAAGTATACATCAAAAACTGCTCCGGGGGCAAAAAACAGGTAACTATTTTCTCTAAATAATAGGCTGAAATAATACGCAAGTATAAATGCTTTTTCTTTGATTATTTGTCCCCTCAAATTATATACTTTTGGCTATGAATAAAATTTTACACCTAATCATAATTTCATCAGCAATCCTATTTTTATCAGCTTGTTCTGGGTTTAACGATCCTTTCTACAACTCAGGCGGATACAATTCTGGACCAAGTTATAATTCTGGATATGACTGGGATTACGAGCAGCGTCGTCGCAATGAACGCGATAGATACGAAATCGAAAGAGAACGTAGACGGGTTGAAGAAGAAAGACGTCGTCTTAACGAAGAAAGAGAGAACGTTTGGTCAGCTCCAGCACAAGCAGCACCAGTTCGTCGCGAAACTTGTCCAAGCGGATTTTCACCAAGTGAAAATAAATGTTCCGTAGAAGAAAGAAGACGTGGCTGTAAAGACATGCGACTTCCTGGTGGTTTAGGTTGCGTTAGACGATAATGGTTGCATGTCACACCAATCAACAAAATCTTACGCAGCATTTAATCCGTCTGAACCACTTGGTCCTTTTACTTTTAATCGACGAAAAGTAGGCCCAAGCGATGTGCATATAAAGATTTTGTTTTGCGGTGTATGTCATTCTGACTTACATATCGCGCGAAATGAATGGCAAGGAACAACTTATCCAGTTGTTCCTGGTCACGAAATTGTCGGTAAAGTTATTGAAGTTGGTAAGGATGTAACTTCTTTTAAAGTTGGTGATATCGCTGCTGTTGGATGTTTAGTTGACTCATGTCGCTCATGCCCAAGTTGCCATGCAGGGCTTGAGCAATACTGCGATAAGGGCGAGATGGTTTTTACTTACAACAGCCCAGATAAACATATGCCTGGTAAAATGACATATGGTGGATACTCTTCACATATTATTGTCGATCAGTCATTTACTCTTAAAGTTGCACCAAACCTAGACCTAGCAGCCGCTGCGCCTTTACTTTGTGCAGGCATAACAACTTATTCTCCACTAAAACATTGGAAAGTTGGCGCTGGTCAAAAAGTTGGAATTGTGGGACTTGGTGGGCTTGGACATATGGGAGTTAAATTCGCCAATGCTTTTGGAGCTCATGTTGTAATGTTTACAACATCGCCCAGTAAAGTTGCAGATGCAAAACGTCTTGGTGCGCACGAAGTTGTTATCTCCAAAGACGAAGCACAAATGCACCAACATTTAGGTTCATTTGATTTTATACTAAATACTGTTGCAGCTTCGCATGATCTTGATGAATACACTTCTCTTTTAAAACGTGATGGCACCATGTGCCTAGTTGGAGTACCAGAGCATCCTCATCCTTCCCCGAATGTTGGAAATCTAATATTTAAAAGACGCAACATATCAGGATCTTTAATTGGAGGAATTAAAGAAACCCAAGAAATGTTAGATTTTTGCTCAGAACACAATATTACTTGTGATGTAGAAGTAATATCGATTAATCAAATTAACGAAGCATAC
>JBILET010000038.1:0-8861 GCA_044351935.1 Bdellovibrionota bacterium | reverse complement strand
CTTTCTTACTCCATCAATTGCTTTGTTAAGTCTTTCTTCAAATCCAGGAGTTAAGTCAGCTTTTAGTCCTCCAACTCGCCCCCATGAAATCGTTAACCTTGCCCCTGTGACTTCTTCGATTAGCTCCCATAAGTACTCACGTGCTTGCATAAAGTAGAGCATTACAGTGAATGCTCCTAACTCCATTGCAGAAGCACCCAAACAGGTTAAATGATCCGAGATACGAGAAATCTCGGACATCACTACACGTACGTATTGGCAACGTTTGGGAACTTCAACACCAAGAAGTTTTTCGATTGTTAAGCACCAACCAACATTATTAATAATTGGTGATACGTAATTTAGTCGATCCGCATATGGCATTACTTGGTTGTAATCGACATTTTCACACATCTTTTCGAAGCCACGATGTAAGTATCCAACTTCAACATCAGCATCAAGAATTTCTTCGCCTGATAGTTCTGCAACAAGTCGCACAGTTCCGTGTGTTGCTGGGTGCGCAGGCCCCATGTTTAAGATCATGGTTTCGGAGTGCAGGTCGTCACCCAAAGCCCTGGATTTCATGTGAGTAGTTACCCCACCGACTCCGTAATCGATATTTAGAAGCTCTGGCCTTTTTGCACTTGAACCTGTTGATGATGAACTAGTTGTCATAAGAGAAATTTTTTAATTTAACAGTTAGTTTCTTATATTTTGAGCGTTTGCAGTTTTGTTTGGATTTTTAGAGTTGATTGTAACCAACGGAGAACGTTTCATCTGGGTTGCTGTGTTAGCAACTTCAGGATGACGCATAGGGACTCTAGGTTGTTTTCCTTGAATCGGATAATCTTTTCTTAATGGATATCCAACGAACTCATCGTACATAAGTATGCGTCTTAGATCTGGATGCCCAACAAACTTGATACCATACATGTCAAAACATTCTCGCTCCATAAAGTCTGCTGACAACCAAAGTTGTGTTAATGAAGCGATTGATGGATTTGATTCTGGAAGTGAAGCTTTGAGTCGAAGTCTAGTGTTATGAGTAAGACTTAGAAAATGGTATACCATTTCAAATCTATCATCACGCTGATCCATCCAATCTACAGCAGTCACGCTAACCAACATTTCAAAAGATAGCTGAGAATCCATTTTGAGGATTCTGCATATATCCAGCAGCTTCTGAGGCTTAATTGAGCATTCAGCGGTGTTGATATTCCAACTACACGAAAGCAGTTCTTCGCCTAATTTAGATTTCAACAGAGTTACTAATGAATTGCTTTCCATACACTGCTTTTATAAGCAATGTTTGAGCAAAGGTAAACTGCCTAAAAGTTCACTTAGTAGTTTATTTTGAATGTCATATCCGCTAACTGGGATTTTGCTCGACGAGCTTTTTCTTTTTCAATCAACTCCTTCATAGCTGAAAGAGTTACCGGCTTTTGAAGCAGGCCTAAGGCTCCAACCTGGGATGCTTCCATAGCATCTTCACCCGAGTAGTGTTTTGTCATGATTATAACAGGGACCTTCCCATCGTTGTATTTTTCGAGCAGATGCTTAGCAATCACAAATCCGCTCTCGTTTGGTATTATTAAATCAACGAAGGCTTCCAGTTATTGGGCTTTATTGAGGATAAGTTAATAGCCCTATAACCGTCTTTTACGATAATTACATCATAGCTAAGCTCCGTTAAAGCATCAGTTAACTCCGTAACAGACGTCGGATCTGGTGTAACAAATACAACAGAATTTGTTGAAGTTGGCATTTGCTTAGTCGTCATTTGTTAAAATCTGATAGTATGTTCGGCCATCGATGCAATTCTCTTAAATATTTAAATTTAGCAGATGATTGCGATTGGACTACAAATTAGAAGTTTCGAAACGTCAAAAAAACAATCGTATTTGCATCATGCGTAACTACTTGAGTTTACTAGATTTTATGATTATAATACCGCTCCGTTAAATATCACACCAATGACACTAGATTCCGAAGTAATTAACTCTTTAACGAGAGAGTCTCAGATTTTATCGAACACCGTTTTGTCAATCGAGACTCAGCTTAATCAAGCATCTGAACGATTCAGAACTGAAAACAATCGTGCTAAAGAGCTAACTCAAGCAATAATGCATACTCAGCGAGATGAAGATAAAGCTCTTCTTGCAAGCGACGAAGCTGTATCCCACGGTATTAGAGATCAGAAAAAAGATTTACTAGAATCATTAACTGAACAAGTTAAAAAGCCTTACTTTGCCCGTATTGAACTTGCCGAAGAAGATCTACAAACAGGAAAAATTAAAAACATAGAATATAAATTAGGTTTTGCAGCAAATCCCGACTGTAGAATTATTGATTGGCGCAAAGCTCCTATTTCCAAGTTGTATTACGAATACAAAGAAGGTGACGAATACTCAGAAGAGATTCAAGGCAAAGAGCGCTACGGCAAAGTTACGCTTCGTAACAGAATAGATATTGAAAGTGGAGAAATTGTAACCGTACAAAATAGATACGGTTCTTTTGTTTGGGATTCTAAAAATTTATGTTGGAAATCAGGTGGTGATGTTCGACGTACCAAAGCTACTGCTGGTCAATTGCCAGAAATTTTATCTCTGATTACTGCTGAACAATTTAAAGCGATAACCGAAGAGGCAAAAACCGCAGTTTTGATACAAGGAGTCGCTGGCTCTGGAAAAACAACTGTTGCTCTACATAGACTAGCTTGGCTTTTACATGAAGATAACTCCGATATCAAACCTGAAGAAATTGTATTTCTTACAGTTAGTCCATCTTTAAAAATGTATATCGAAAATTCTTTGCCGGCATTGGGAACGCAGTCTGTAAAGGTAAGAACTTATCACGAATGGACAGCCAGAACGTTAAAGTATTTAAGCCAAGATCCAAATTTTATATTATCTAGACCAATTGATGGATGTCCTTCGGGAATTGATCGCGTAAAAAGATCTATGGCCTTGTTAAAAGCCATAGAACAGTATGCTTCAACTAATAAAGACTCTTTAACTTTCAAGACTACTTTATCGGATATTCAGGATTCTATATTAGCAATTTTGCGTAATCCTACTTTAATTTTGGAGAACGACGAAACTAAATTGCTAGATCGAACTTTAATTCAACAAGCATTTGAAAGAACACAAAGAAACTTCTCTGAAAGCATGTATGATCTAAACGATGATGCACTTTTAGTCAGATTATTTCAGATTGCAGTTGGCGGAAGAGTCGTAAACGAAACTGGCTCCTTAGGAAAGTATGAGCATATATTTGTTGATGAAGTTCAAGATATGTCGCCTGTTGAGCTTGCAACAGTAGTGGCTTCTTGCCAACGCCCACAAGATATTACATTAGTTGGTGATACTTCTCAGAATATCGATCAACAACAATCCTTCCCGGGATGGGATAAACTTAGAAAATATTGGAATCTTGGAACAGACGAGTCTAAATTTATTCAACTGACTGTAAGTTTTAGATCGTCTTTGCCAATTATGAAATTGGCAGAGCACATTCAAAAACGAGACACGATTAACACTGGTCGCCAAGGAAGACGCCCAATATGGTTTGCATGCAAAGATGAACAAGATGGTATCGGGGCAGCAATTAAATGGCTCTCGAAAGCAGTAGAGCTATTTCCAAATGCACTAACTGCCGTTATATGCCCTACTCCTGCTGTGGCTAAGTTTGCTTATAAAATGTTGCAAAATCATTTTGGAGCAATTATCCGACTAGGTGATGCTTTTTCGTTTAGTTTTGAGGAAGGAATTTTAGTAACCGATGTTAGACAAGTAAAAGGATTGGAGTTCTTTTCGGTATTATTATGGAATCCATCCAAAGAAAGTTATCCTTCTGGGCCATTAGGAGATAATTTACTTTACGTTGCTGTCACAAGAGCTGAAGAAAATCTATCTATTGTAACTTGGGATAAACAACACCCGTCGCTGCCGTTATTTGGCCAAAGTAAACTTATCAGATCCATGGATCTTAGAATCATTGACGAAGAAAAACCTGAAGATGATTAATTTAGGGCGGTTTTTTACCGCATAGGGACGCAAGGGGTACGCAGAGGCATTATTTAAGTTTACTAATTTGATTTTTCATCGTACCTCCTCTGCGAAACTCTGCGTCACCCTGCGGTAAAAAAGTGAATCGAGGATTACTTCTTTTTCTCAGTTTTCTTGGCAGAAGACCCAGACTCTGCTTTTGCTTTAGTCTTGGTGGAAGAATCAGATGAACTTTTACTTTCTGCGGTCGGACTAGCAGCGCTTTCGGATTTTGAACTATCTGATGACTTATCTGAAGGTTTTACAGAGCTATAAAGATCTTTATACCAACCTCCACCTTTTAAGTGGAAAGCGGGTGCTGACAACAGTCGGCTTACAGGTTGTTTACCTTTGCAATTAGGACATTTAGTTAACGCGGGTTCTGTGATTTTTTGTTCAAACTCAAAAACACCGCATTTTTTACATTCGTATTCGTAAGTAGGCATATAAAGTTACATCGACATCATTTTTAATTTAGCACCAAAATCAATAATTGTGGCGACTAAAAAAGTTTGAAGAAAATAAATTACAAGTAACAATACAAGCGGTGAAAAATCAATCGGCCCAGGAATTCTAGGAAGAATTTTTCTTACCCAAGATAATGGAGGTTCGGTAGATAAGATTAAAAAACGAACTATCGGATTATACCTATCGGCATTAACCCAAGATATTATTACTCTGCCCATAAGCAAGAATATAAAAGTAGATAACACTACTCCTAACACTTGCCCTACTGCGAGTAATAAATTACCCAAAATAATTTCCATTAACTACGAGCTCCAAATAATGCGCTTCCTACACGGACACAAGTTGCACCGCATTCAATTGCAACTTGAAAATCATCAGACATACCCATGCTTAACCCGACTTTAGCCAATCCAAACTTTTGTAGCAATTGGTCGCCTAAATGTTTTAGAGCGTAAAAATCAGGCCGTGCCTCTGAAGGCTGCTGATAAACCTTAGTAATAGTCATTAGTCCTGAAAATTCAAGGGGGGAGCTTAAAATTGATTCTACTAAGTGAAAAGTATTCTCAGCAGATACCCCGTGTTTAGACTGATCGTCTGAAATATTGACTTGCACCCAGACTTTTATCTTTTTATTGCTTGCAAGTGATTCTTTTGCAAGAAACTGTACTAACTTTATAGAATCAACTGTCTGCACTTCATCGAATAAATGTACTGCTAATTTTGCTTTATTAGACTGTAGATGCCCAATTAAGTGACATCGGTAATCACCAACTAAATTATGTTTTTTGGTCTCCCACTCTTGAACATAGTTTTCTGCTATAACGGGACTTCGATTAGTTTTTAGGCAAAAATTTAAGTAACTTTGTATTTTTTCAACAGGTTGTTTTTTTGTTACTGCAACTAAAGTAACATCATTTGTAGAGCGGTTGGACAACTTACATGCTTGCTCGACTCTTTGATAAATAGTTTCAAAGTTGTCATCTAAAGTATTATTGCAATCCGTAGAAGTCATAACCAGTAGCAACCATTGCAAGCTTTTTACTCTATAATTTTTAGCTGTTCAAATTTTTGAACAACTTTACTCAGATCCAATCCTACTACATTAGTATACGAACCTTCGACTTTTTCAATCAACGAGGCACCAACACCCTGTATTGCATAACTTCCAGCCTTATCACTACATTCCCCTGATGCGATATACTTATGTATCTGATGTAGGCTAAGTGCTCTCATATATACAACAGAGCAAATCGAAATTGCCTCTTGATAATTTTTAGAATTATTAATAAATGCTATTCCACCCCAGACTTGATGAGCTCGCCCCTGAAGCTTAGATAACATTTTTACCGAATCATCAAAATCAATTGGCTTATTTAAGATTTCAGAATCAACAACTACAGTTGTATCTGCCGACAAAATCCAAGCATCATTATTATTACTAGCCACAGCTTGGCCTTTTAATAACGCCAATCTTTTGACCATCTGTTCAGGGGTTTCATTTGGAATAACTTCTTCAAGAACATCAGATACAATAACATCAAAAACAAATCCTGCATCAGTCAGCATTTCTTTTCTTCTTGGCGAGCCCGAGGCAAGTATTAAGCGCTGATTAAGTTTATACATATTGGATATTAATTTAATATCTTTATTAATAGTTTAAGAAGAGAAATCAAAAGTGAATTATTATTTTCGCAGTAAGTTATTTTTCCTTTTTCGATTTCGACCATCCATGTTCGTTGATCTATGAATTGGCAATTTTTGATATCCCATTCTCGTACAAACAACTCTTTAACTATTTGATCAGCTGTCAAAATCGCAAAATAGTAATTTTGATAAAACTCATCTAGTTCAATTATTTTTCCAGTGCTAAGAGACACTGCTTTATTACCTGTAAGGACTGAATACTCTTCGAAACCAACATCTGCAAAACCACGACCAATTTTTATACCAGGCGATAATTCGTAAGGAAAATTTAATGCTAATAATTTATGAAAGAGCTCTAGCTCACCCCTTGAATGTAGCATTGGTATTCCTATAGTGAATTAACTAGCTCGGTCTACGTTTTTGTCTAACTTCTCTACAGTGCTAGTTCCACCTTCAGAGATAGTCAGCCCAGATACTCGAGTAAGTATAGCTTTGTCGTGGAATTCTTTAATGCTTAGGACTCCACAGTTACACATTGTGGATCTCATTTTCGCTAAAGAAATTTCTAATTTATCTGCTAATGGACCACCGTATGGAACGTATGCATCAACACCTTCTTCGAAAGTAAGTTCTTTTTTAGAATCACTTTGCCCGTATCGCTGCCAGTTTCTAGCTTTATTAGAACCCTCACCCCAGTATGGTTTGTATAAACGCCCACGGTATGTAACTTTTTCTGTTGGGCTTTCTTCTGTCATTGCGAAGTATTTACCCATCATTACAAAGTCAGCACCAAGTGCTAATGCAATAATAACTTGAGTATCGTTATTTAACCCACCATCCGAGCAAATTGGTACATAGATTCCGGTTTCTTTGAAATATTTATCACGCTCTGCAGCAACTTCTAAAACAGCAGAAGCTTGTCCTCGCCCGATTCCTTTTTGTTCACGAGTGATACAAATAGATCCGCCACCGATTCCGACTTTAACAAAATCAACTTGACCTTGTTCAACTAAAAATCTAAATCCTTCTTTGGTTACTACGTTACCACCACCAATAATGACGGAATCGTTAAATTGCTTTCGTACAGCAATACATGCGTCCCGCTGCCATTCAGAATAACCATCAGAGCTATCAAAACATAAAACATCAACTCCCGCTTCTACCAATGCAGCAGCGCGTTCTTTGTAGTCGAATGTATTTAGTGCGGCACCAACAAAAAGTCTTTTACGAGAATCAGTCAGCTCATCAGGGTATGCTTTGTGATCAAAGTAGTCTTTTCTGAATACTAATGATTTTAATTCACCAGATTTATTTACAATTGGAAGACACTCTTTTTTATTTTTCCAAAGTACTTCTGTTGCCTCAGAAAGAGTAACTCCTTCGGTTGCGTAAACTAATTTATCTAATGGAGTGTAGAATTCTGAAATTGGACGACTTAAATCATCTTTATACTCCCAAAAGTCTTTGCTCGTAAGAATGCCTAATAGTTTAGAATTAGATTTACCACCTTCGGTAATTGGAATTGTTGAGTGACCTGTTTTCTTTCTTAAGTTTACTGCATCCTGAAGAGTATTTTGAGGAGATAAATTAGAATCAGAAACAACAAAACCAGCTTTATGTTCTTTTACTGCTCGAACCATCTGAGCTTGCGACTCAATAGATTGTGAACAGAAAATAAAGCTAGCGCCCCCTCTTCTTGCTAGCGCAATTGCCAACCTATCACCAGATACAGCTTGCATGGCCGCTGACACGATAGGGACATTAAGACAAGCTTTGGGGCCTGTCTCTTTGCTAAATTTTTGAATTGGCACTCGCAACGACACGTTCGATGAAACGTGATTCGAAGTAGTTAAGCCAGGAAGTAAAAGGAACTCGTCAAAGGTTCGGGAAATATCGTCAGTAATATGCGCCAAGGTTTACCTCAACAGATTGAATTCTTAAAAAAATGAATTCGCACTACTATAGCAAATTCTTAACCTTAGGTAAAAACTAGCTAATTTGCTTTGGTTTTACTGACATTGACGGCTTTTATTAAGCGTTCTAGTGACCAAATTCTGAAAACTTCTGTATCTCTAGACCCTTCGACTAAAAGCCTTTTTACAATTCGATTTTGTCCTTTTGGTCGCCACAATAGCCCTGATACAGCATTTTCTGATGAGTCGTTAAATATACCTGTGGTTAGTTCAACACTACCTGATAAAGGTAACGTCGGAAATTCAAATGAACCTCTTAGGGCTTCTACTCTTATACCTGGGGCATCGCTAGCTAGACCTCTTGATAGAATAACAAGTGGCACTTCATCTGAGGTTGGTCTTTTAACCGAAATTAATGTGTCGTATTTTGCTACCTGCTTAAAGACTTTACTAAATCCTTTATTAGTAAAAACAGAAATTGAATCTTTATTAGAAAGCGCTCGGGTACCTAGACGACCAGGAGTTCGTGCGATCAGTTCATCTAGACCATTTCCATTTGTATCACCACAACCAGAAAAATCCCCTCTAAAAACTTTACGCAGTCTAATTTTTCTAGTGCCACCATTAATTTTACGAACAAATAAAGTTCGACCTCGAATAATACTTAAAGTTGCACGACTAGGCGTAATAAAATTACATCCCGAGACTATAGTATCCCCAACACTCCCAAATGGGATTGAATAAAGCTGATTGTTGGTTGTATCAAGAATATTCCAGATAAGGTCCCCGTTTTTTACTTGCACTGCCGCCG
>JBILET010000364.1:0-9287 GCA_044351935.1 Bdellovibrionota bacterium | reverse complement strand
TTCCAGAAACTCCGCTGACTCCTGATTCACCAGATACTCCTGATACTCCGCTTGCTCCACTTACTCCGGAAACTCCGCTAACTCCTGACTCACCAGAAACTCCTGATACTCCACTTACTCCACTTACTCCAGAAACTCCGCTGACTCCTGATTCACCAGATACTCCTGATACTCCGCTTACTCCACTTACTCCGGAAACTCCGCTAACTCCTGACTCACCAGATACTCCACTAACTCCACTTATTCCAGAAATTCCACTGACTCCCGATTCACCAGAAACTCCAGACACTCCGCTAACACCACTTACTCCAGAAACTCCGCTAACTCCGGATTCACCAGAAACTCCAGACACTCCACTAACTCCACTTACTCCAGAAATTCCACTGACTCCGGATTCACCAGAAACTCCAGACACTCCGCTAACACCACTTACTCCGGAAACTCCGCTAACTCCTGACTCACCTGAAACTCCAGACACTCCACTAACACCACTTACTCCAGAAACTCCGCTGACTCCCGACTCACCTGAAACTCCTGATACTCCACTAACTCCACTGACTCCCGATTCACCAGAAACTCCAGACACTCCGCTAACACCACTTACTCCAGAAACTCCGCTGACTCCGGATTCACCTGAAACTCCAGACACTCCGCTTACGCCACTTACTCCAGAAACTCCGCTGACTCCAGATTCACCAGAAACTCCTGATACTCCGCTAACGCCGCTTACTCCGGAAACTCCGCTAACTCCTGACTCACCTGAAACTCCTGATACACCACTAACTCCGCTGACTCCGGATTCACCAGAAACTCCGCTGACTCCCGATTCACCAGAAACTCCTGATACTCCGCTAACGCCACTTACTCCAGAAATTCCACTGACTCCTGATTCACCTGAAACTCCAGATACTCCGCTAACGCCACTTACTCCAGAAATTCCACTGACTCCTGATTCACCAGAAACTCCTGATACTCCGCTAACGCCACTTACTCCAGAAACTCCGCTGACTCCCGACTCACCTGAAACTCCTGATACTCCGCTTACGCCGCTTACTCCGGAAACTCCGCTAACTCCTGACTCACCTGAAACTCCAGACACTCCGCTAACACCACTTACTCCAGAAACTCCACTGACTCCTGATTCACCAGAAACTCCAGACACTCCACTAACTCCACTTACTCCACTAACTCCCGATTCACCAGAAACTCCAGACACTCCGCTGATTCCAGTTTCACCTTGTATGCCTTGCTCACCTTGAGCTCCTTGTGGTCCTGTTGGGCCAGTTGGTCCAGTTGGAATTCTTATTGCGCCAACATAGTTTTCTAGTTTCCTACATTTAGTACGAATATAAATTCTGCGAGTATATTTTTGCTGGCAAATTCTTATTGATGAATCTGCGTATGAAGATGAAATGAAAACAAGTTGAGATAATCCCAACAAGATGAGCGTGCTGACTAACAGCTTGTAAAAATGATTTGCAAGATCGCGCAGTTTCATTTCATAAATTTATTTAAAAATTATGGGAAATATTCCTCGGCGCAAATCTTGCCTTGTCACTATCAAGATCTATTCCAAAAAAATTCCTATAACTTGCCGGAACATAGAATTAGTTCGACAAATTACTGATATATCTGAAGTATTTACGGGGATTTACCACAGCTCTAGAAAAAGATTGAATTATTCTAGATACTTATTTTTTATAAAACTGTTCATAAGTTATTGATTTGTGCGTTTTGGCACAATTATGCAGCAGCTACTAGGCAAATTTTTCTGCAATTTTTTCGTATGGGATTTTAATTAGTTACATTCGAAACTAACTTGAGCTCTTGCAGCTGACAATCCACCATCACTGGCAGCAGTTGTTACAATAGTTAATCTATCTCCTGCAGCAACTGATGCGCTGACAGGAGTTCCATCATTACAAGTTGTTGTACCTGTAGATATAACACAAGAAAATCCTGCGGAACCTCCATTGATGTTAACATCAAAACTTCTTGAGTTTGTTGTTACTCCTGGATCTGCTGTAACACGTGCGCGAAAGTTTGCAAGTGTACATGCATCAGGAGCAATTAGTTGATGATCAGCTTCAGTAGCAGATGCAGTATCAATTCCCATTGCCGCAAAATATTCTACAGTAGCATTCACTGTTGATAAGTTTGCTGATGTTGCTGATGTATATACAGCGCCAGAACCAGTTGCACCAACAACTCCGCTTACACCGGATACACCAGATACTCCCGAGACTCCACTAACTCCCGAGACTCCGCTTATTCCAGAAACACCACTTACTCCAGATACGCCTGAAACTCCACTTGCACCTGTATCGCCTGTTGCTCCAGTTGCTCCAACAACTCCGCTTACACCAGATACTCCTGAAACTCCGCTAACTCCAGAAACACCAGATACTCCAGAAACTCCTGATACTCCACTTGCGCCTGTGTCACCTGTTGCTCCAGTTGCTCCAACTACTCCACTTACACCTGATACTCCCGAGACTCCGCTAACACCAGAAACACCAGATACTCCAGAAACTCCTGATACTCCACTTGCGCCTGTATCACCTGTTGCTCCAACAACTCCGCTTACACCGGATATACCAGATACACCCGAAACTCCGCTAACTCCAGAAACTCCACTTATTCCCGACACTCCCGATACACCGGATACTCCACTAACACCTGATTCACCCGAGACTCCACTGACTCCACTAACACCTGATACTCCTGATACTCCGCTGACACCTGAAATCCCAGAAACTCCGCTTATACCCGAAACTCCAGAAATCCCAGAAACTCCGCTTATACCCGAAACTCCAGAAACACCAGATACTCCAGATACCCCCGAAACTCCGCTAACTCCATCAGCACCAGTTTCGCCAATTAAGCCCACATCGCCCGTGTCACCTTTTGCGCCTCTGGCACCAGTGGCTCCTCTTGGTCCAGTGTTTACGCGTAATGTTCCTGCTTTAATTTCGCCAGCTAAACAACGCGAACGCTCAAGAACACGCAAAGTTCGTGGATTTTGACAAAGAACTTTTGCACTTTGTGCTTGTGATAAACTTGGAGTTAATAATATTGCAAGTGCTAAACCGCTAAACGCAATCTTTGAAGAAGAGATTTTTGTTGAAATAGTCATATAAATTCGCGATCTATTAAAATATTTACGAGCTAGTACTTTAGATAGCTATACCAATAACATTTGATGCAGCAAATATATCAAAGTTTCAAAAATTTCATCTAAGCCAAAACCTTACCAAGCTAGAAAACAATGTGTTATTGTTTAAGTCATGCAAAATCAAGAGGCTACGCGGAATGTTCACATCCAAGCTGGTGAAGTTTTAATAAAAATTTCTTATCAGGATGCGGTTTGTACTGTTGAAAGTACTGTTAAACACTCGTTTATTGAACGTGAATGTAGTGGACTGTCAGATAAACAAATTGCAGTTGCTGTGTTGCAGCTTGTTATCCAGTCTAATGGAATATTTGTTGCGGGTAATCCAAATTTAAAATTTACTCCAATTGAATTAAATTCTGATTGGAAATTTACGGCTACGTTTCCGGTTTTATTAAAACCAACATTAAATTGCGATCAAATTGTTGAAGAATTAAAAAATTCTTTAAGCGAAGAAGATCTAGAGTCCACAGAAACTTGCAAAAAAAGATTGCTTGCAATTATCGAGAGCAGAATAAACTACCCTCTTCCAAAGGAATTTTTATCTAGCACTGATAATCCAGTTCAAGCAATTTCAGTTTGGAAAGAATCAATTGCTAAGGGTGCACTTGCTGATATGAGTTATCCTGGGGTGGATAAGAATTTATCGATCAATGATAGGACTGATCGGGCTGTTGATTGGGTGCTTAGGAACACAGTTATTACGACTTAATTTTCTTTTTTACGCTTAAAAACAAAAACGCCTCCAGTTGGGGAGGCGTTTTTATAATCTATTATAATATTTATTTCTTAATCACATTCTACAGTAAAGAAAGCAGTTGCTGCAGCTGGCGCACCAGATACAGTATTTTGTATTGAAAACAGAGTCGAACCTGGCGCAGTGTTAGCTACTGTACCAGTATCACTACATGTAACATCAGGATCGGCGATTGTACATGCGATAACAGTATCAACTCCACCTCTTCTTAGTGTAAAGGTACGAGTATCAGAACCACCCGGCGTAGAAGTTAAGGAGACGGTCATTCCCGTAACATTAGAACATCCTGCAGGCAATGCGAGCTGGATAGCGCTTTCGGTCACGTCAGATCCCACACCAGAAATTGGGTGAAAATCACTAGCGGTTAATGTAGTCGTAGATCTTGAAGTATATCCAAGTCCTGATACACCAGATGCACCCGTAGCTCCCGTAGCTCCCGTAGCACCAGTTGCTCCCGTAGCGCCAGTTGCACCAGTGGCACCAGTGGCACCAGTTGCGCCAGTTGCTCCGTCAGTTCCGTTTGTTCCATTCGCACCTGTTGCACCCGTTGCTCCCGTAGCGCCAGTGGCACCAGTTGCGCCAGTTGCGCCAGTTGCTCCGTCAGTTCCGTTTGTTCCATTCGCACCCGTTGCTCCGGTAGCGCCCGTAGCTCCGGCAGATCCTGTAGCACCAGTAGCACCAGTTGCACCTGCAGATCCAGTAGCTCCGGTTGCTCCCGCAGACCCAGTTGCACCATCGGCTCCTGTAGCGCCAGTTGCACCAGCAGATCCTGTAGCACCGGCAGCACCAGTTGCTCCAGTAGCTCCGGTAGCACCAGTAGGCCCAGTGTCGCCTGTCTCACCTGATTCAGTTCTTAAAATTGCAACTCTTTTTTCATTGCCAAAGCAGACTCGAGTTCTTTCTACTATTCTAAGTGTCCTATTATTCTGACAAAGTACTCTGTTACTTGATGTTTGCGCTTGGGCTTCTACAGACGTACCAGCTGCAGCTAAAGCTAATGCACTTATGCAGATATTAGATAATGAAATGTTTTTCATGAAAAAAAAGAAAAATAAAGTAAAAAGATTTTAGGTTCTTTGAACCGTTTAAAGTTCACAGTCACTAAACCACAGTAGCAAAAGATGAGTCAAGAAATTATTTAATATTGCCAACTAATATAATAGAAACGCTGTTGCAGATTGCAGTTAGATAGAAAAAGCAGACTACGCAGAAATAGGCCTAATACCGTAGACTGCTACAAATTTATCTGCTGCAGGGCTTTGATTTACCTTTTGACCAGCAGCTTGCTCGGATGATGCATTGACTGTTGGCAAGACGACAGTATTCCTTGCCTCGGATAGTAATTCAGCAAATTGACTAGTAGCAGGAGTATTTAATCCATACTTTAGAATCTTTAATCCGCACTCTACTAATCCGTCCAAATGATTAGGATCGATTCGCATATTACAGTCAATCATTTGCGCAAGCATCTGCCCGCTCTTTTCGCAAAAAATATCAGCTAATTTACTTTTATTTCTTGAAGGACAAGAATCTATGCGATCAAGAAAATCAACTATACAGTTAGCAAGTTCTTCTTGTTGAGATTGGGTAGGTGTTAATAAAGGAGATGCTCCTTTGTATTGGGTTTCAGCTTCAGCTGGCTGCTCAACGAATTGACGATTTACTTCTAGCGTTAACACTTCGTTTGTTTCAATTTATTAACTATAAGTTGATAATTATCATAAATTTTTGGCAAGTACTCAAGTTCTTTTAAGTTGAATATTTTGAATAGGTTAGCCCCGAAAACGTCTATGCTTTAGTTTATAGCTGCTGCGATAGTAGGTTTTAGCTTCCCCACCACGGCTGGCTAAGATATCGTAAGAAGTTAAAATTGCTACAAGATTTTGTTGTTTATCGAGGATTTATGAAACTGTCAGGTTTAATTGCCACCACATTTTTTTCACTTTTAGTTTGTTTTCACCCCACGGCTTGTGTTTTAGCCCAAGACCCACAAGAAAGTGCAAAATCTTTATCAACTGCATTTGAAGCTGTAGCAGATAAAATCACCCCTTCTGTTGTAAGTGTAGCCTCAGCTAAAAAACCTCAAAAGCGCGAAGTGTTAAGAAAAAAATTTAACGACCCTGCGTTTGAGCAGTTTAAAGAATTTTTCGGTGAAGATTTTTTCGATAAATTTCAACAACCAGACAATGGCCAACAAGGATTAGGAACTGGAGTAATAGTAAATTCAGATGGATTAATTCTTACTAACAATCATGTACTTGGCGAAGCTGATGACATCACTGTTACTTTAAGTGATAAACGAAAATTCAAAGCCGAAATAAAAGGACGTGATCCTAAAAGTGATATCGCAGTTATTAAAATTAAAGCTGATAAGTTAGTGCCTGCAACGTTGGGTGATTCTAATAATTTAAAAATTGGCGAATGGGTTGTTGCGTGCGGAAACCCATTTGGACTTAGTAACTCAATTACCGCAGGAATTGTTAGCGCAAAAGGAAGATCAATCAGTGGTGGCGGGCAATTTGAAGATTTTATCCAAACAGATGCTGCAATTAATCCCGGTAACAGCGGTGGGCCGTTACTTAATTTAAACGGCGAAGTTATCGGAATTAACACTGCGATTTTTTCAAGAAGCGGTGGCTATATGGGAATTGGTTTTGCGATTCCAATTAGCATGGCAAAAACTGTAATGGACAGTTTAATAACCAAAGGAAAAGTTGTCCGCGGTTGGTTAGGCGTTGGAATTCAAAACTTAACTGATGAACTATCTGCAAGTTTTCAATTTGATGGTACCGAAGGAGCTCTTGTTGGCTCAGTTAGCGAAGGAAGCCCTGCTTTCAAAGCTGGGATTGAACAAGGCGATATTATTACTCAGTTTGGCAAAACAAAAATTACAGATGTTAATCAACTGCGAAATTTAGTTGCTGCAACTGTTCCAGGTGAAAAGATTGAAGTACAAGTTCAACGCGCTGGAAAAGCAAAAACTTTAACAGTTAATATCGAAGAGTTATCTAATCAAGATCAAGCAGAGCCTGATGAGGTTATTAACGACTCGTCTGTTGATCTTGGAATCGAGATGCAAACTCTTACTCCTGAACTTGCAAAACAATTAAAATCTAAGAAGTCACACGGAGTTGTTGTCACTGGAGTTGCCCCTGGTGGTATTGCCCAAGCTGCTGGACTGGCTCCTCGGGACATTATTGTTAGCGTAAATTCTAAACCCGTTAAGAACGTAAAAGAGTTCCTAACCGAGGTAGATAAGACCAAATTAGAAAAAGGTGTCCGATTAGTAGTTGACTCGGGTGGTATGGAGCGATTTGTGTTCCTAAAATCAATCGAGTAATTTCAGTAAGTTAGCTAATTTTGGTTAATTATTTGAAGAACTTATAAATATTTTTAATCAAATATTGAAGCAATAGGTTGCGTCACGCCGATTAGCACTATAACTAGAAATAGTAGACTGGGGTCCTAGGTAGTCCGCAAGGACTATTATAGGACCGATGATAAATTAAAAAATTAGGTTAATTACTCTTTTGGAGTTTAAAAAATGAAAGAAAAATTTAAGTCAATTTGCCAAGGAATCCACGCAGCAATCGTGGCACCAAAGCGAGAGACTGTTCAATTCACGTTGTTGGTTTTTGGAGTGACTTTGGTTTCACTTGCAATGGCAAGCGGAGCAATGGCTCAATCTTATAACCCAGGTGACAACGTTGCTGACTTCTCAAGATTAGACGGAGCTATCAATTTGATACTTGGTCTTATTGAAGGTCGTTTTGGAATCTTAGTAATGTTATGCGCAGGAATCGGTGCAATCGTAAGCTCAGCTTTCGGTCAGTATCGTGCTGCACTTTCATTACTTGTAGTTGCACTTGGTGCATTTATCTTGAGAACGTTAATCTCAGTGTTCTTTAACACTTCTAACATCTCTGGATTTGACCAAAATCCATTTGGTGAATAATACCACCAAATAAAAACTAACCCCCATCGCAATCTTAGGATTACGATGGGGGTTTTATTTTGCCCAAAATCTAACGTAACGACATAGTAAAGATAAAAAACCTTCACACAATCCAATACTTACGGTACAGCCCATTATTTCCTATCAGCCAAGAATATCTTTTATACGCATGATTAAAATCATACGGATTACAGCCAAGGATGTTAGTATGCACATGGCTAAAACTAAATTGTCTACGAGTCCTGCAAAGCTTGCAAAGAGGCGCCATGAGAAACGAATCAGAAGTGCTAAGCAAATCGACACCAAATATGATTGCTACAAGATCTATCAAGATCGAACCACATAAGATAGATGTGTATAAATTTCTATGTTCTCATCCTGCATTTTCAAAAATTGCGCCCAGTCAGATCAAAGAACTTGCCGATAAATCTAGGACTACATCAACAAATTCTGGTCAATATATTGTAACAGAAGGTGATGAACAAAGTTTGTATGGATATGTAGTAGTGTCTGGCACTTTAGCCATAACTAAATCATCAGCGAATGGAAAAGAGCTAATAGTTGAGTTACTACAATCAGGAGACATCTTTGGTCTTCTATTAAGTTTAGCTGCCGACAAGCTGCCATCACAATTATCTGCAAAATGTCTAGAAAAATCACAGCTAATTTGGATACCTTTGGATCAATTTGCTAAATTAGTAAGTGCTAACAATTCCCTGCTTAATGCTGTAGTTACTCACCTACTAGTTTCATTACAAGCATCATACTGTCTTTCTAGAGGACTAGCGCATGATAAAGTTAATATTAGGATTGCAACGATTCTTTCTAGCTTAGCACTTAAGCACACTAAATATTCTCACGGAGAAGCATGTTATGTAATAAACCTAACGCGCCAGCAACTTGCAGACTTAACAGGTACGACTTCAGAAACAGCTATAAGAGTAACTCGAGCAATGCAACGCCAAGGCATGATCGACATAAAACATCCAGGAGTTATCAGAATAGTAAACTTACCGTTATTGAATAGACTTGCAGCAGAATAAGAATGGCACTTAGGCTTTTAAAGCACAACAAAAAATTCCCACCACTTTGATCGAATTATCTACAATTTAATTTTTGCTACTATAAGTTTGTGCATGTCGCCCCATAGAAAAACTAGACACAACATGACGTAAATCATCTTTAAAGATTGGCAATCGATATATCATAGATGTCTTTTTATATAAGACATGGTGAATATTGTGCACAATCAAATACTAATTCAACAACTTCGAGAGCAAATAGCACTTGAAGAACATTTATGCAAAATAATTGAACAACAGATATCTGAAATTACAGAGCCAAATTTTAGTGATGCTAAAAATCTATTACAGAAAGCTTTTAAAACATTAGAAGCTCAATTC
>JBILET010000030.1:0-9297 GCA_044351935.1 Bdellovibrionota bacterium | reverse complement strand
CGTTAGGGGTTATTGGGGGCGCTTATGCGCAATTGTTATTGCACGTTTTAAAATTATCCCTGCAAGCTTTTCTTCCTGCTTTATTATCAGAAAGTCTACAGCTTCTGTTTGCGTTATATAATGTTACTCGAACATTGGCCATGCAGGTTTGATAAACTATGTTACCGCCGCAGTTGCGTGTGCAGTTTGCGGCCACTCTGCAACTTTCTCGTCCGGATATAAAGGCATTATCAGCAGCTGTATAACATGCTCGTAGTGCATCATCGATTGGTTTCACACAACTTGAGCGATTTTGCAGACAGCTAATTAGACAAGCAGCACGTTCTTGGCTTCCTGCGCGACAAACAAAAACTGCATTGTTCCTGGTTTCGCGGGCCAGTTTTAATGTTTGGTTATAGGTAACATTGGCTTCGGCTATGCACTGTGATTTAGTAGGAGCGGACTGGCAAAATGCTGCATTAACTTTTAGTAATGCGATAAAAACTACAAAAAGTGTCGTTATTATTCTCATTAGATGTATTTTATATCGATGACTTAAAGTTAAGCTATAAAAAAATGTAAATAGCTGAATTTAATAATCATACTTAAAGAATTTTTTTGTTTGATAATGGGTTGATTAAGGATATCCTTTTGATTCGTATGTGCAGTAAAGGAGTAGTATGAGCGTAGTAAATTCTAATGAGTATGTCCGGGAAGGCCAAAATTCCTGCAATTTTGATAAGTTAATATACATACTTTCTACAACAGAAAGCACATCAAACTCTAAGAGCAGAGTTGGTCCTCAAGTCATTGTAAATGGCACGCAGGCTTTAGTCGAAGCTCTAAACGACACTTCACTTACAAAGCTATCAAATCTTATTAGTAATATTAGTGATGATATTAGTTCTAATAAACCTGTTTCTAAATCAGATCGAAAAAAACTTGCGATGTTTCGTCAGCTTTTGATTAAGCATAGGCATTTTAATGAATTGATTCTTCAGCAACCTGATTCTTGTGATCGATTAAGACTTAATCCTGTGGCGCGAAAAGCTCAAGAAATTGCAGAACTTGTTAAAGTTGTTGGTATTATAAAAGATAAAATCGAAGCTGATTGCCTTGATAATATTGTTCATGAAATTACCGAAACTAAACGGCTCTGTGCTAGATTAAAAAACTACCAGATATCCTATGTGCCATCTGCCATAGCAGTTTTAACTGCGTTTCAATCCCACACTGAATCGCTATTAGAAGATCCGATTCTAAAGAAGCAATCAGTTCCCGCTGAAAACTTTCACGACTTTAGGAAAGATGTCCGAAGGCTTACTCTTTTTACTAGTATGTTAAAAATGGCCGATACATCAGGTGATGTTGATCTGCTTCATAGTAACGTTATTAATTTATCTAAGAGTCTAGGAAAGATTAGGGAAGCTTCTATTCAAGAATCTGGCGGCACTGTTTTAACTGACCATGAAAGTGATGCGTTCATTACTCTTGATAATCAAAAAATCAAAGAATGTGCCGATGTCCTTAAGTCAGTACTCGATCAACTCCATAATATCAGAATATTCGCGAGTGAAGGTTTTGTTTGGGCTGGCGTTAATCATGATAAATATTTTTCATTGTTATCTTTATGTATGACCCCAGATGAACAACCAAGAGTTTGGCAAGTCGAAGAAGTCTATAATCAAGTTAAAAAAGCACATGGCGACACCATGCGCAAAGATGGAGTAGTGCGTTATTTTGATCACGTTAGAGATGTAAGTATTATATTACTAACAGTTGGGATCACAGATCCCGACGCTCATATTGCTGCTCTTTATCACGATGCAAAAGAAGATACTTCCTTGCTTGGAAATGGAATGATATTTGGTGAGGAACTTGGACGCCAAATGGCTTATGGATATATATCTCGTGCATATTCTGAAGCCGCAGCCGAAGCTGTTTTAGCTGTTACTAAGCGACCAAAGACTGGTGATAAGCAGGTGGATGAAAAAAATAAAATTGATTATATGCAAGGTTTGCAAAATGGATCTGATTTATCGTTGCTTATAAAAATGGCTGATAGACTTTGCAATTTACGATCATTGCCAGTAGATGATGAAAGATTCTGTATCAAGCAACTTCGAGAAACAGTAATTGAGTATATACCTATATTCAACAGCTATCTCACTCGAGCTAGTCCAAAATATCTACAAGGAGCTGAAAAGTTATTGGACATGATTCATGAGGAGATCGCGATAAAAATTTCGTATTTCCCTGATAGAATAAATGACCTTTGGCCGAATTTGGCCCCTCAACAGCCGGTAGCTTAAATACTGTACGATAATTAGGCTTTAACTAGTTTAGTGTTAATATCTATTAACTAGTTGTTATTATTGATGGTTTTTGTATAAAATTCCTTTCCAATCTATTGAGCTTGTTACGGCTTTTATAGTAATATTGAACACTTAAAAAAGTTTATAGCTAATCAGACAGAGTATTTACCATGGCAGTCCCTAAGAAACGAACCTCACGCGCTAGACGAGACATGAGACGCGCTCACGATTTCCTTACTAGTAAGTTAACTATCATTTGTCCAAACTGTGGTGCTCAGGCATTACCACATCACGTTTGTTTAAGCTGTGGGCACTACAAAGGCCGTGCAGTATTAAAGATGAAGCAGGACGGTGGTGCATCAGCCGGTGCATAGAATCCCAATAGCAGTTGATGCGATGGGCGGAGACTACGGCTCTGGTGTAGTCGTAGACGGTGTCGTCAGAGCATGGCGAGAACTTGGCCTATCTTCAATAATTGTTGGTCGCAAAGAAGAGATCACTGCAAAATTATCTAGTCTTGGTGTTTCTGCAAAAGAGATTGATTCTCCTGCGTTAAGTTCTGCTTTGATTGAGCTTCCTTCTGCAAGAACGGGCGTTGAGCAAGAAGAATACAACGGTCTTTATTATTGTCATGCAGATGAGGTCATCACTATGGATGATTCTCCTTCGACTGCAATCCGAGGCAAGTCAAACTCATCAATAAGAATTGCTTTTGAGTTAGTTAAGAAAGGAATTGCTAGTGCTGTCGTCAGTCCTGGTAACACTGGTGCTGTAATGGCTGCTGGACTTTATGTTTCCGGCACATTGCCTGGTATTGCAAGACCAGCTATTGCAACTTTGATTCCACGAGTTGGTGAAAAGCCCCCGATTATTCTTCTTGATAGTGGAGCAAATACGGATTGCCACGTTAGCCAATTAGTACAATTTGCAATGGGGACTCATTATGCAAAAGCTACAAAACTACATTCTCATCCTCGTGTTGCATTACTTTCCAATGGGACTGAAAGTAGTAAGGGTAACGATATGACTCGTGCTGCTTATGCAGCATTAAGTGAGAACCCAATGATTAACTTTGTTGGTTACATAGAAGGCAGGGGATTAGGTAAAGACATCGCTGATGTGGTTGTATGTGATGGTTTCGTTGGGAATATTGCTCTTAAAACAATGGAAGGAGCAGTCGAGCTAATCGTTGATTCTTTGAAATATTATACTTCGCAAAGTTTGTTTAGGTGGCGTTTTGGAATGTTACTTGCAAAACCTATGCTTAGACTTTTGTTTAAAGAAAAACTTGATCCATCAAGTTATGGCGGAGCACCTTTATTAGGATTACGAGACATAGCAATTATTTGCCACGGTTCTGCAAAAGGTAAAGCAATAATGAATGCTGTTAAAGTTGCTCGTCGAGCAGTCGATGCACAGTTTGTAGAAAAAATTGGCTCAGCCCTTAGCGATATGGAGCAACAAGAAGGCTCGGATGGCTTTAGCCGCTTGCAGTTTGATAAAATTTCAAACCGTTTTGATAGGAAAAACGGAAAGTAACTTACAAAATCTTAATATTAATTTAATTGGAGCATAATCATGTCAGATTCTACGTCTAAAAGTTTAGCTGGTCAGGTTGCTGTTGTTACAGGCGGCTCAAGAGGAATAGGACGAGCAATCTGTATTAGGCTTGCCGGTCTTGGAGCGCACGTAGTTATTAACTATTCATCTAATCAAGCTGCTGCAGAGGAAGTTCAAGCGTTATGCGAAACTGCAGGCGGTTCTGCATCAATAAATGGATTTAACGTTGGTGATTCTGACTCTGTTGATAAGGCATTCGATGATATCAAACAGAAATATGGGCGAGTAGATATTCTTGTAAACAATGCTGGTATCTCAAGAGACGGGCTTTTTATAAGAATGAAAAATGAAGATTGGGATCAGACATTACAAACAAATCTAAACGGAAGCTTTTATTGCGCGCGTGCTGCAGTAAAAATTATGATGAAAGCCCGTTATGGAAGGTTAATAAATGTAAGTTCTGTTGTTGCCGAAATGGGCAATGCAGGGCAGGTGCCTTATGTTTCGAGTAAAGCCGGAGTAATAGGCTTAACCAAAGCAATGGCTAAAGAAGTTGCTTCTAGAAACATCACTGTTAATGCAATTACACCTGGTTTTATCGAAACTGATATGACAGCCGCTCTCGATCCAAAACTCCAGGAAGAGCATTTAAAAGCGATTCCACTTGCTAGATATGGTAAAGCTGATGAAGTAGCAGCGCTTGTTGCGTTTTTAGCTGGTGCTGAGAGTGGTTATATTACAGGCCAAGTTATTGGCATTAATGGCGGTATGTACATGTAATATTATTTTACAGTGTGGTTAGCGCGTAATCATTTATAGATCATACGGAATGATCATATGAATACACAGTGCAACCAACACGATTACCATTTGAATCTTTATGTCCGTATAGGGTGTAAGATAAAGCCCCAGAGGCCCTAACTTTAAATGATAGTTCAAAGTTTCCTGCTGAGCTGCTTCGACCAGAAGCTCTGGCTGTACCTTTTTCGTTAGCAATTAGAAGATTTTTTTTCTTAAGAGCTTTGCCTGCAAGACTTTTAACTCTACCCTTAACGATACATGTCATTCCTTTTGTCAAAAGATTATTAGTAGTTTGTCCTGCAAGATATTTTGCAACGGCCGTACCGCAGCGACCACCTAATTTAAGCCTCTCAAAAACATATGGAAAACTTGTCTCAACGCGTGCGTTATTGCTATCAGCAACGAAACAAGAATTTGTATCAAATGCGATCTTAACTTCTTCGGCTATCGAGTATGTAGCAATGACAAAAAGAGTAGTTATCGAAAATATTATTCTGTACAGATTTAACATAAAGTTTCATAGCTCGTTACAAAGTATGACAATTAAATCCAACACTATCATATTACCATCAGGAGCTGCTATGTATTTTTTAAAATGGTAATTTTCACTAAAGAATTGAGTATCTTGTCTGGCTGAATCAAACAAAGCAATTTTGATCCACTTTAAGCAAAAATGGCTACGAAAAATTCCTATTTGTTTGCAATATTAGATGTGAATACTAATAGGTAGTCAATGTAGTGACGTTAGTAGTGATGTGCAATATCGTCTACCAAAGGTTACTCTAGGCAGTCTATTAATACTGTTTTTCTTGGTAGTTCAATTTTCATTTGATGCCCACTGTCAATCAAAACGAATAATATCAAAATTAAGATTGCCACCGAAAGCTTTGGCAAAACCAACTAACGATCCAACAGTTATCCTTTTACGAAAAAATAAAGTTAACCTTGAAGCAAAAATCCTACTTAAGAAAAACTTTGGGATTAGGTTGGATAAAAAACTATATTATGCCGAACAGGCGCCAAGATTTAGCTCGAGTTTTAATTCAAAACTTAATAATAAAAACTATCAAACAACTCTATCAGGCAAATTAACCTCTAGAGGTGATAAATCAAGTGGTACATATTTTGTTTCTTATTATTATAGCAAAAAAACCAAGAGAACTACGTTAGCGGTAAATTTTAAGTTGCCAAACAATAAGGAATTTACAATTAAAGGATACTCAAAAGGTAAAAAACAAAACCTTGTCCTTGCTGAAATAAAAAATCACTCTTCAAAAGGTCTACATTGCGAGCAAAATTCAACTGGATATTCAGAATCAAGCGAAAGTAGCAATGCAGAGCCGAATACGTTTGTTAATTACACAAGTAATCCTACGCTTAAATTGCTAGTTGCTTATTCTCCTGATGCGCTTGCAAAGGCCGGTGGTACATTAGCTGGTATTCAAACGATCATAAATTTTGAAGTGGCAAGACTAAATCAATCGTTACAAGATAGCGGTGTTAATTTAACAGTTCAAAATTCCTGCCCACCTTATGCCATTCCAACTTCAAGAAATGATGATTTATCTGATGTTCTTGCATTATACGAAAACGGGGACGGATGGGCTGACGGTGTACATCAAGCAAGAATAAACTGTGGTGCTGACCTAGTACATTTAATGTATGGCGGCTCAACAGGAGGTGGATATGGAAATATTTTTAATCAGGGACAATCTATTGCAAAAGCATCTAGACTAGCATTCAGTGGAACTATAATTAATGATTTCTTGCTTAGTTCGTCAAAAGGATTTGCGCATGAAATAGGGCATAATTTAGGGTGTGCGCACCATGCAGATTATACAACTGGTCATGGCTATTATACAGATTCACATGGACATAGATTTACTGGCACTAATAACGTTGTTTATACAGATATAATGACCTACGTATATCCTGGTGGACAAAGTGCAAGTATATTTTCTAATCCAAATATTACATATCAGGGAACTGCTTCGGGGGTTACAGGTTCAGCTGATTTAGCAAAAACATTAAACATTACCGGTGGCCTTGCATCGCAATTTCGGAACTATTTAATTCCGCCAAGCGGCTCACTTAGTTATACTTTTTCAAAGACATCTTATAGTGCCAATATTTTGGTCACACCATCATTTACACAAACAAATGACGTAGACTTGTCAGGTCATCAATTAAATTCATATTATAAAGACGATCAAGGAAATTGGGTTTACTCTGGGACTTTTCCAATCGTAAACTCATATGGAGCAGTTCTTAATTCAGAAAAAACTTGGAAATTTGCACTGTATCCTGACACCTATCTGTCCACTTCTGAAATTAATCCTGTTAAGGCATCCTCGCTAAATATAGCAGCAAACTTATCAGGTAATGTATTAAGTGGAAATATTACTAACTCAAACAACAATCCAATTTATATTTCTGGCAATTGGATACAAGTTCAATTTAGATATGCTTCTTCGGATCCAAGTACTCCATTTGAAACTTTAGTTAGTATACCAACTAATAGTTCGGGGGCATTTAGCCACACAATATCAGTTCCTGGATACTATAAATTGAATATTGTCACCGACACCGGTGACAAATCCAGTTCAACATTCTTATTTTCTAGCCCAACAGCAACTCCAACAGCTATTGCTACGTTTACACCAACAAACACAATCCCACCTACATTAACTCCTACTGCTACATCAACAAATACAGCTATAGCTACAAATACAAAGACTGCTACACCTACATACACTCCAGTATTGATACCTAGTATTCAACCAACTAATTCAGCAATTCCAACAATAAACGTGCCAACGGCTATTCCAATAGCAACCCCAACTCCAGTTGGAGACAGTCAATACACATTGACTATTAAACAATCTAAAGTGAGCAAAGCTAAGGTACTGCTTACTGGTTCTTTATTTGAAGATGGCGTTCCGATATCGCTCGCTAATGTACAACTGAAATGTAATAGACCAATCAAGAAAAATAGTACAATAACTAACGCCCTAGGTAGGTATAGATTGATACAATCAAGACCTATAATCAAATCAATGAAATGTTATGTTGGTTATAAAATTTATAGAAGTTCTACAATTACTATTTATCCTGTAATCAAATAATAGGGACGGTCCTTATAGTATGTTTTAATCCCGTTTTTTTGTGAGCTGTTTAAACTTTTCACTTGCTACTATTTTTTTATTTGCTTCAGCATAACAATCAGCAGTGTATTCGCCCTTTGCATCTGGTTTAACTTGAGCCTCGATAGCAATTTTAGTTCTTCCAGATGAATCTTTCACTGGCTGGCCATCTTTGTTGACTTCATAAATCTGAATAAATCTGCCTATTTCTTTACCATCTTTATCAAACTTGGTCGCAAGACGCATCATATAATTGGTGCCTTCCAGAGGCGTATAAACATCTGCAGCCGCTGTCCCTTCAAAAATACGGTGCATTTTCTTATTCATTTCTTCTTTGCCGTTTGGATGTATTCCTACCTCATTGACTATTCCAACACTTTGTCGATTTGGTCGTTGATCGGTTGGTCCTGACGATCCCTTAATTTCTAAACCTAATCTAAACTCTGTTTTCTTCGACTCTGGATCATTAAAAAGTATGTAGTGATTTTCTGTGAATTTACCGTTTTCTGTAGGGCGATAAACAATAATTTTTAGTCTACCGTCAGAGTCTTTTCCAAAATCGACATGATCATTTGGTCCAACTTCAAATGCATTATTAGTTTCTGCCTTATTGGTAACAATATATGTTTTACCATTTTGCTTTTCGATTGATATACCAAAATCTTTTTGTAGTTGATAAGCGCTGACAGTGCTTTTTGAATCTTCAAACTCGGAACGAAATTTAAATGATACTGTTCCCGAGGTGCCAATTTTTAATGCAAATGCCGCTTCGGGCTTTTGATGTTCTTCTAGCAAACCCCTTGGAAGATGAAGCGTCTCTTTGGTCTGCAGACCCGATTTATGTTGTTCACTGGTGGTGCTAGGGGATGAAAGTTTAATCACGGCAAACTCAATTAAAATTAAAAAAAATTATATATAAAGTCTTTACTTATTCGTCGTCTGCTGCAGTTATTCTCAAGTTAATTAGTAAATTCAATCTGAATAGATAAGTGCCTGAAAAAGTTGATGCTTTTATTGTATTTTAAAGGCTTGCGCTTGGGCCCTATAAGCTGCAGTTAATAAGCATTATGTACATAGTAAACAAAGATTTTTTTCGCACCAATAGACTTATAAATCTTAGAACTTTTATTGAATATCAAATATTTCGAAGAAGTTTAAGCAATATTAAAACGCAAAAACAATAAAGAAAAATGTTGATAATTGAGAGCCAGGCTGCAAACTTGTTGAACAAATAGGACCGTCCCTATTTATAACCACCGTACTGAAACTCTTTACTAAAAGACTGCACAAAAAACAGATCAATTTGCCAAAAAGACTTATCGTAGTCGCGCCATAGGGGCTCGCCGATATCAATGCAGCGCATTCCTAAACTTTCGATAAAAGTACACATTGCAGGAAAACGTCTTGATTCGTCTTCAAAGTTATATGTTTCCGCAACTAGAACAGATGTGGATTTAACAGCTTGTAATGCGCCAGATAAGATTTCGCGTTCGAATCCG
>JBILET010000362.1:0-5954 GCA_044351935.1 Bdellovibrionota bacterium | reverse complement strand
TTTCTTAAATGGAATCACAAATATCAAGATTTTGTTGTCTAAAAAGAAGAAATTTGTTTTGGGCTATTTATTTGGAAAGTTATGCCAACGATTAACCAGCTAGTTCGTTCTCAAAGAGAAAAAAGAAAGTACAGATCAAAGTCACCTGCATTGGTCGGCTGCCCACAGAAGCGTGGAGTATGTACTCGTGTTTATACACAAACTCCTAAGAAGCCAAACTCGGCTTTAAGAAAAGTTGCGCGTGTAAGATTAACTACGGGAATGGAAGTTACAAGTTATATCCCAGGAGTAGGACACAACTTACAAGAGCACTCAGTAGTTCTTATCCGTGGAGGAAGGGTCAAGGATCTTCCTGGATGTCGTTATCACATCGTTCGCGGAAAATTAGAAACTCATGGCGTAGCTAACCGTAAGCAAGGTCGTTCTAAGTACGGAGCTAAGAAGCCTAAGTAATTTTTACAGAAAGTTTATTTAATAAAGATTTTATTAATACAAGAGAATCACTGACATGACCCGTAAAAAAAGAGATTTTTCAAGACCAGTTCTTCCAGATCCAAAGTTTGGTGATATCGTTATCACTAAAACTTTGAACACAATAATGAAGAGCGGAAAGAAAAGTGTTGCCGAAGGCCACCTTTACTACGCAATCGATGCTGTCGCTAAAAAATTAAACGGCGACCCAATCGAGCTATTCCACAAAGCATTAAACAATATCAAACCTCTTGTTGAAGTGCGTGCAAGAAGAATCGGTGGAGCTAACTATCAAGTTCCAACAGAAGTTCGTCCTGAAAGAGCTCAAGCTCTTGCGATCAGATGGTTAAAGATTGCTGCAAACGCAAGAAGCGAAAGAACTTTAGGCGAGCGTTTAGCTAATGAAATGGCTGACGCAGTTAACAACCGTGGTATCGCTATCAAGAAACGTGAAGATACTCACAGAATGGCAGAAGCTAACAAAGCATTTGCACACTTTAAATGGTAATTGATTAGTAAACATAAAGATTAAAGATAACTAAAAGAGCGAAGTAGGATGTCAAAGGAAGATTTAAACAAGGTACGTAACATCGGGATAATGGCCCACATCGATGCTGGTAAAACTACCACTACCGAGCGCGTACTTTTCTATACAGGTGTTAACTATAAGATCGGTGAAGTACACGAAGGTGCTGCAACCATGGATTACATGGAATTGGAGCAAGAGCGTGGTATTACAATTACTTCTGCTGCTACTACTTGTAAGTGGTCTGGTTCTAATGCTGATAGACCTGAGCACAAAATCAATATTATCGACACGCCTGGTCACGTAGACTTTACTATCGAAGTTGAAAGATCACTTCGCGTACTTGATGGTGCTGTTGCAGTATTTGACGGCGTATCAGGCGTTGAGCCTCAGTCCGAAACTGTATGGCGTCAAGCAACTAAGTTCCGTGTTCCAAGATTCTGCTTTGTTAATAAAATGGACAGAATGGGCGCAGATTTCTACAAGTGCGTAAACGCAATTCGTGAGCGTTTAGGTGCTAAGGGTGTGCCAATCCAAATTCCAATCGGCGCAGAGAGCGCATTCCTAGGTGTAGTCGATCTTGTCGCGATGAAAGGATACTACTTCCTTGATGAAACTAAAGGTGCAAAATTTGAAACTCGTGATATCGATGGCGAACTTTTAGCTGAGGCTAAAAAAGCTCGTGAAGAAATGATTGAAGCATTAGCAGACGTTGATGAGTCAATCATGGAAAGATATCTTGCTGGTCAAGATATTCCTGAAGCAGATCTTAAAGCTGCTATCCGTAAGGGAACTCTTGCAATGGAGATGTTCCCAATTATCTGTGGTTCAGCTTTCAAGAACAAAGGTGTTCAACCATTACTTGACTGCGTAATTGATTACTTACCTTCACCACTTGATATTCCTGCAATTAAAGGAATTGATCCTGCGCATAAGGAACAACAAGATGCTCCAACAATGGAACGTCCTACTGATCCAAATGCTCCATTTGCTGCATTAGCATTCAAAATTATCACTGACCCATACGTTGGAGTATTAACATTCTTCCGAGTTTACTCTGGAACAATTACTCCTGGTTCTACTATTTACAACGCAACTCGCGATAAGAAAGAAAGAATCGGTCGTATCGTTAAGATGCATGCTGATAAGCGAGAAGAAGTTAAAGAAATCTCGGCTGGTGATATCGGCGCGTGTGTTGGTCTTAAAGAAACAATCACTGGTGATACACTTTGTGCTGCTGAAGCTCCGATTCTTCTTGAGTCGATTTATGCACCTGACCCAGTTATTAGTATTGCAATCGAGCCAAAAACAAAAGCTGATGAAGAGAAAATGGGTCTAGCTTTGATGAAGCTATCAAAAGAAGATCCATCACTAAAAGTTTCTTCTGATCACGAATCTGGTCAAACGATTATCGCTGGAATGGGTGAGCTTCACTTGGATATCATTAAGCAAAGAATGCTTCGTGAGTTCGGTGTTGATACTAACTCTGGTAAGCCACAAGTTGCATACCGCGAAACTATTAGTTCTAAAGTTGAGCACGAAACTAAGTACGCTAAACAGTCTGGTGGTCGTGGTCAGTTTGGTCACGTATTCCTTCGTGTTGAACCTCTTGAGCCTGGTAAAGGTTTCGAGTTCGTTGACGAAATCAAAGGTGGAGTCATTCCTAAAGAATTCATTCCTGCAGTTCGTAACGGAGTCATCGAAGCTCTTCAAGGTGGAATCGCTGCTGGTTATCCAGTAATCGATGTAAGAGTTGCACTATATTACGGTTCATTCCACGAAGTAGACTCCAGTGAATTTGCATTCAAAATTGCAGGTTCTATGTGCGTTAAAGAAGCAGCACGTAAAGCTGGAATAAAGATCCTCGAGCCAATTATGGCAGTTGAAGTTGTGTGCCCTGATGATTTCGTTTCCAACATTGTTGGTGACTTAAACCGTCGTCGTGCACGTATCCTTGGTATGGAACCTAGATCAGGAGCTCAAGCTGTTAAAGCAGAAGTTCCACTAGCGGAAATGTTTGGATATTCAACTGACCTTCGTTCAAGTTCGCAGGGGCGAGCAACATTCACGATGGAATATCACCACTATGCAGCGGTGCCATCGCATGTTGCTGAGCAAATTAAAGGAGAGGCGGCAGCGTAATAGCCCAAATTTAAAAAAATTTTTTTACTTAACTGTTAAAGGAAGCTTAAAATGTCAAAAGAGAAGTTCAACCGAACTAAACCTCACGTAAACGTTGGAACTATTGGTCACGTTGACCACGGTAAAACTACGTTAACTGCTGCATTGGTAAACACTCAGTCTAAGAGAGGTCTTGCGCAAGCTAAGAGCTACTCTGATATCGCTAAGGGCGGAAACGTTCGAGACGATTCAAAGACTGTAACGATTGCTTCTGCACACGTTGAGTATGAAACTGCTAACCGCCACTACGCACACGTAGACTGCCCAGGTCACGCTGACTATGTTAAAAACATGATTACTGGTGCTGCTCAGATGGATGGTGCAATTCTTGTTGTATCTGCTGCTGATGGACCAATGCCTCAAACTCGTGAGCACATTCTTCTTGCTCGCCAAGTAGGTGTTCCAAAGATCGTTGTATTCTTAAACAAAGTTGACATCGTTGACGATGCAGAGCTTCTTGATCTTGTTGAAATGGAAGTTCGTGACCTTCTTAACCATTATGGTTTCCCAGGTGATGATACTCCAATCGTTCGTGGTTCAGCTCTTAAAGCGCTTAACGGCGAAGATAATGAATTAGGTATGGGTTCAATTGATAAGCTTCTTGCTACTATCGATGAATACGTTCCAATTCCACAACGTGATGTTGATAAAGATTTCTTAATGCCAGTTGAAGACGTGTTCTCGATCGCAGGTCGTGGAACAGTTGCTACTGGTCGTATCGAAAGAGGTATCGTTAAAGTTGGTGAAGAGATCGAAATCATCGGACTTCGTGATACTCAAAAGACTACTGTTACAGGTGTTGAAATGTTCCGTAAACTTCTTGACGAAGGTCAAGCAGGTGACAACGTTGGATGCCTTCTTCGTGGTCTAAAAAGAGAAGACGTTGAGCGTGGTCAAGTTCTTGCAAAACCAGGTTCAATCAAGCCTCACACAAAATTTAAAGCAGAAGCGTATATCTTGAAAAAAGATGAAGGTGGACGTCATAAGCCATTCTTCACAGGATATCGTCCTCAGTTCTATTTCCGTACAACTGACGTAACTGGAAACATCAAGCTTCCTCAGGGCGTCGAGATGGCACTGCCAGGTGATAACATCACTATCGAAGTTGAATTGGTAAACCCAATTGCAATGGAAAAGCAAAGCCGATTCGCAATCCGTGAAGGTGGTAAGACTGTTGGATCAGGTGTTGTAACTGAAATCGTTGAGTAAGCGTTTTAATTTAAGGACAAACTAAAGATGTTAGGTGGAAATCAACGCATACGAGTTCGCTTACGAGGTTATGACCATACATTGGTTGATAGCTCTGTAGATGAAATCGTTAAGACTGTTCGTAGAACAGGTGGACGTGTAGCGGGGCCGATTCCGCTTCCAACTAAAATTGTTCGATTCACAGTGAATCGTTCAACTTTTATTGATAAGAAGTCGCGTGAGCAGTTCGAGATCCGCACTCACAATCGTTTGATTGATATCTTGGAGCCAACTCAGCAAACAATTGATGAGTTGGGTAAATTGGAACTAGCAACTGGTATCGATGTCGAAATCAAGTTGCACTAGTTTTAATTGCATCTTTAGTTAGTTTAAGGGTTCTTTAGAAAATTTTTTGCCACAATGTAGTGGGAGCTTTATTAGCATGAGTACGAAAAGATTACATCCAGAAGGATTGCTTGGTAAGAAACTTGGTATGACCCAAGTTTTTACACCAGACGGTCAAACTGTGCCTGTAACGGCCATTCAAGTTGGTCCATGTTTTATTCTTGATCTTAAAACTCAAGGTCGTGATGGTTATTCAGCTGTCCAACTTGGTTTTGAGCCAAAGAAAACACAAAGGGTCAATAAGCCGTTGATGGGTCATATGGCCAAAGCTGGCAAAGGCGCTTTCTATCACATTAAAGAACTTCGTTGCGACGTTGATAGTTTAGGTTGGAAAGAACTTGGACAGGAGTTAAAAGTTGGTGATGTTTTCCAAGAAGGAAATGTTGTTGACGTTTCTGGTGTTACAATTGGTAAAGGTTTCCAAGGTGTTTTCCGTCGTTTCAACAATGCTGGTGGACAACCTGCAACTCGAGGAACTCACGAATATAAACGTCACTTAGGATCGATCGGTAACCGTAAATTCCCAGGCCGTGTTTTCAAAAACAAGAAAATGCCAGGCCGCATGGGTAACGACAACGTTACTATTCAAAACCTTCAAGTTATTGGAGTTCAACCAGAAGATAATATTCTTCTAGTAAGAGGTGGTATACCTGGTGCTAGAGGTGGATTAGTAGTTGTTAGAAAAGCTATCAAAAGTTTTGGAAGCAAAAAGAAAGCAGCTTAAGTTTTTTAGAGGAACCAAACCGTGAGTACTGTAAAATATAAAGTAGTAAACATGACCGGGACGGAAGTTGGCTCGATGAATCTTGAGCCATCCGTATTTGCAGGCGATGTCAATGAAGCATTAGTTCACCAAGTTGTTACTTGGCAGCGTAATGCAAAAAGACAAGGTACGCATGCAACTTTAAACCGTGCAAAAATCGAAGCAACTAATAAAAAGCCTTACAAACAAAAGGGAACAGGACGTGCGCGACGTGGTTCTGATGTTTCTCCTTTGTTAGTTGGTGGAGCAGTAATTTTTGGTCCTCAACCAAAAAGTTATGCGACTCGCCTTAACAAAAGAATGAGAACTCAAGCTCTTGTGTCTGCTCTTTCTTCTAAAGCTGCAACTGCAAATTTAATTATCGTTGATGACATCAAAACTGATGGCAAAACTAAGACAATGGCTGCAGCGTTAAAATCT
>JBILET010000360.1:0-2500 GCA_044351935.1 Bdellovibrionota bacterium | reverse complement strand
GTCGGTTTCCTTTCGCTTCATCATCTTAGGAATCACAATCGAGTTACTACAGTACCCACAAATTGTCGGGGGCCAGTTAGTTCCTAAAATAGGGGTCCCAAAAATATTTGGAGTTAGAAATATTCCACCCGATGCGCCTAAGTAGAATCTAGCTTCGCCACAAAGGAAAATATCCATCCAATCAGACTTAAAGTTTGAATGGGCATAGTCAAAAACATTTTTCATCTTAGGAAGGGGGTTCATGCTCGATTCACCCATCCTTATAACCCATCCGCCTCTATCGGTTATCTCTTTAATCGCAGGTATATAGGTATCAATTGATGCATTGCGATGAGCGTTAAATTTATGTGCACCTTCTTGTTTAAAGCCACCTTCTCGAACGTGTAATGCTACGAACCAAGAACCACGAGGTATACCAACTGACTCTAGAACGTTCCAAGCTTTATTTTTATGTTCATCTTTTATGGATAGTAGTGGAGGAAGGCCTCTTCTGTCCCATTCTTGCTGAATTAAGGTCATAGCCATAACCGAAAACATAACGCGACCATCTGGCATTCTAAAAAATGAAGCATCGTATGATAGTTTTTTTGCAGTCGGGTATAGTTCATCGATGATTTTACGATCACTAATTACATTTATATGATCTTTCCAGTATTCAAGAAGACATGGATTCGAAACCCTTCCTGGTATGGCTAATAGAGAAAAATTAAATTTTGGTATCCATCCAAGTATTTGCATTTTTAATAATGCTTCAATATTAATAGCCAGAGCGCCCATCGAGTAAGTACTACCGTCATCAATAAATCTAAGATTGTATTTTGAAAGCGGATGATCTTGAGCGACTTTTTCATCAATGGTCATTGAGTTGTGAAAATGCCTTAATCCATCAAGAACTTTTCCTGTGTTGAATTTTTCATAACCAAGAATTTGATGAGCTTCTTTATTTGCCGGGTCAAGTGTAAGTACAGCTTCGGCCCATCGGATTCCGTCATTATGAAGTTTATCATCAGGCAATAAAGACTTTGAAAGTAAAAGACATCCTTGTGACCACCCTTCTTTTGCACATCGGCATGCAAACTGTACGGCACGTTCCCTTAAGTCTGGGCGACCTATAAGCTGACTCAATCCAAGTAGAATTGATCCTGTTACATAATCAGATATTTCAGAATTTTTATTTAAAGATACCAAATTCTCGCCAGATTTGACTGCTTGGTCATAGTCTCCTGCTTTGATTGCAGCAACTTGTTCGGATCCATCATTAACTGCCCAGAAGGGGTCGCGCTGGGTTGCATAATCAAGAGTTTCTAAGATGCTTTGGTGTAGAAGTTTTATATTCCATTCTTTGCTTAACAATGAAAAGTGTATGTGCTTATCGTTAGAGAATTCTGTAATTTGCGGGTGTCTAAGCTTAAGTTGAGCAGACCATTTTAAAGCGTTAAATATTTTCCCTTGATGTAATGCTTGCTCGATTAGTGCTTCGAGAATTTCTTTATTCTCAGGGTGGTGTAAATGATACTTCTCTAAATATTCACAAGCTTTATGTATATTAATATGTGCACTAATATTCTTTGCTAATGATATTGCCCAATCAGGCTCTACCTTAGACAAATCAAATTGAGTTGTTTGCTCAAGGACCTTTAGTGCGTCATCGTTTCTTTGAAGTTGTAGTAATGCCTGAGCACGTCCGATGTGACTTGGTATGTATGTATCATCCCATTCTACTGATTGATTAAAGCACATTAATGCATCTTCTGGGCACTCGCGGATTTGAGAAAATAATCCCATGTAAAATAAACCCTTGGCGGAGCGAGGGTTTATTTTGATTGCCATATTTACAGCATCAGCTGCTCGCTCGAGATCGCCAGCTAATAAATGCTCATGAGCTTGTGTTACATAATAATTTTCTTGTTCGATTGCGTTCATCCGTGATTTATCTGTGAAGGACTTAATGTTTTAAATCTACTTCTACTTCTTTTAGGAAAGACTTCCATTCCGCACTTGAATCTCTGCGTAATGTATAGTCTATCGAGTATATAAATGCGAATGCACGATCAAGTTCCTCTATAGAATTAATTGATAATGCTTCTCGTGCGAAATGAATCTCTAGATTTAAACTAAGAATATATTGTAAAAGATCGATATTCAGCTGTTGTCCGTATCGGAATTGATGAAAAGTAAAAAAGCATACTCCGTCAATTCCTGGAGTTCTTTTAAGTTTAGCTCTAACAAAAGCCTGTGATTCGCGTGTTTTAGCCTCTTCAGCACCATAGAATACTATGCTGCCGCCGACTTTTGTAGCATAGTCACGAATGACTAAATGTTGAACAGGTTGCGGAACTATTAACGTTGAATCAATACATGAATAAAAGCTTTTCACTTGAATAGATCCCTTTTTTGATAATCAATAGCAAGTTGAGTAAGAGGAGAAAGTTGAAGAATCTTGAAAAACTCAAAAGGTTCTTTCTTGTCTAATGGTGAGAATAAATTCTTGTATCGCATA
>JBILET010000359.1:0-2504 GCA_044351935.1 Bdellovibrionota bacterium | reverse complement strand
TTCCGGGTCTTTAATAAAGACTGATTCGGCCACAAACAACACGCAGGTAACGAATTTAGATCGCAATAGCTTTACTCTTGTTGAATCTGATTATTGGACTAGCCCAAATACAAAAGCAAAATACCCAAATGCTTGGCGCATTACAGTACCAAGTGAATCAATTAATCTTGAGCTAAAAACAAGAATAAACAACCAAGAGCTAGTATTTCCAGGCCAGAAAGCAAGCTCATACTATGAAGGTGCAATATCCAGCCAAGATGAATCAGCTATCGGTTATGCCGAACTTACAGGGTATTCAGAACCGCTTAAAGCTTTATCAAGTCTCGACCGTTGACGACGGCATAAGACCAAGGTTTTGAGCACGCTTGATTGCCTTAGCAACTTGTCTTTGGTTGTAAGCAGTTAAACCAGTTGAACGACGCGACATAATTCTTCCACGCTCACTGATGTACTTAGATAATAAAAGAGTATCTTTATAATCTACGCTCTTATTTGGATTTTGTGAAAACGGATCTAGTTTTCTTTTTCTTTTGAAAAGTTGTGTTCTTTGTATTGGAGGTAATGGCTCGAATCTGCGGTTTTCACCAGATGACTCACCTGCGCTACGAGAATCACCAGCTGCTCCACCCTTTCCACGATCTTCAACAACTTTCATCGGACGACCGTTAACGATTTTATTGTTAAGAGTATCGATAGCTGTATTTGCAGCATCATCAGATTCCATTTCAACAAACGCAAATCCTTTTGAACGCTTTGTCTCGCGGTCTGTTGCAATAACAGCGCTTAAGCACTCACCAAACTCTGAGAACATCTCACGAAGTTGCTCAACCGAAATTTCGAAATCTAAATTACTAACAAAAAGCTTCTTTGCCATACTAACAATACGGGTTTATCTATAAATTTAATCAACTATTTTCCTAACTAACTTTAAATCAAGCCAACTTAAAATCGATAGAAGCGATTCAAAAGCCAAACTTGCGAAAGCTATTTCTTATTCAAAGAAGGTTCACAAAAAGGTCAGTCAGGAGCTAGGTATTCTCTGATTTCTTGCCTTTGAAGTCAATTCGGGGGGTTGGGTTAATTAGCTTAATAATTAAACAGTGTTTGCAAATACAAAACGAAATGCCCAATTTTACTAGAAATTTCATAGAATTAGCTGTTAACAACTCGATTTTATTTAAATATTAGTTGACCTTGTTACTTTAAGTAGTTAAAAGCTTAAAGCTAGTTAAACTAAACGTTTCACCTAACGGAGTTCAAACACCATATGAGTAATGCTTCAGCTGCCACCCGTTTCTCACCAGATGTTGATGAAGAAATGGAGGCACACTCCCCGGTTAAACCGGAGAGAAACCTATTGTCTGCTGTTTTAGCGCGCGCAATTTGCGATGCATTTGGAACAGCACATTGCGAACGACACATTGTACGAAGTGCAAGACAATGGTTATTCGGAAAACTTACACCGAAAAAACCATTTAGCTTTGCATGGGTTGCAATTCACCTTGATCTTGAACCAGATCAGTTACAAGAAACTCTTCGTACTTACGAAGGGAATCCTGATGAGATTCAAGATAGATTAGCTTTGCTTAGATAATAAAAATTTATGGCGTTATCTAAGAGCATAAACAGATCAACTTTTGGATGGTCTTTTAATGTTAAGCTGATATTAACAACTGGTATAGTCTGTTGCTTGTTGCTTTTCAGACTATACCAAGTTGCCATCATGACTGAAAACATGAATGGATTTTGGTACTCAAGCCTCAATGTAATTATTGTTGCTCTTGCAACAATTTATTCTTTAAAGCGATAACAAGTTAAATAAATTTCGCTTTGCGCTTTTCAATAGTCGCAGTTACACCTTCTAAAAATTCGCTACCTGCATAATTAATAGCTTGATTATTTGATTCCCGAGTCAACGCTTCGGCTAAAGTTTTTGGGGCATCTCGTAACCCTAGTAACAATTGTCTAACACTTTCTTTTCCAGTATTGGTCAACTCTTCTACAATTTTATTTGCACTATCTATTAATGTGTTGGGTTCTGTAACTTCAGAAATCAGTCCGACTCTAAAAGCCTCGTTAGCATCTATAATTCTGCCAGTTAATAAAAGCTGGCTTGCAACAGATGGTGATGTCACTTTTGGAACAAAAAATGTAGCGCCCATTCCAGGATGAAGGCCAAGTTTTGTAAAAGTAAATCCAAACTTGGCGTTATTCGAAGCAATACGGATATCAGCAGCACATGCCACACAAAGACCTGCGCCTATTGCAGCACCGTTAATTGCTGCAATCACAGGAACTTGAAGCTCTAGAATACAAAGAAAAGAGTTATAAAACTTTAGCATACGCTGGCGATTTTCTTCTGCAGAAAGTTTGGTTTTACCAAGCAACATTTGCAAATCACCACCTGCTGAAAAAGCTTTACCTGCACCCGTAAGAATAATTGCTCGCAGCGAATCAGCTTTGGGACGTATACTGTCGACAGTCGCTGTAAAATCGTCTGCCAT
>JBILET010000358.1:0-2517 GCA_044351935.1 Bdellovibrionota bacterium | reverse complement strand
TTTAAAGATGTGCCTTTAGAAATACGTCAAAGTGGAAACATTATGTTTAATCTATCAACGCGAGCTGTTGATGTATCAGTACTTGGGGTTCCTAACGAGATAGATTCTTTAAGTGATGCAAAAATTGTTCCCTATGTGAAAATCCCGCGTGATTACACAGGTAAAGGATTAATTGAGTTGCCAGTGTCGGTAGAAGTTCCTGAAGGGTTTATCGCCACGACCGTTACGCCAGACAAAATCACAGTAAAAAATTCAGTTTCATCAGCCAAAAGCAACACTAAGTAGTAAAGGTAGAATATGTCACAATCAAAAACTTATTTTGGAACAGATGGTATTAGGGGAGTTGCAGGAGCATTTCCTTTGGATCCAGAAACTCTAGTTCGTCTTGGCAAAGCAATTGCCAGAGTATTCCTACGGCGAAAAGGAAAACATCAAGTATTAATCGCAAAGGATACCCGATTATCTGGTTATATGATCGAGACAGCTTTGTCTGCCGGTATCACTGCATCTGGAGCAGATGTGTTACTAGTTGGGCCACTTCCAACCCCTGGAGCTTCATATCTTACTAAAAGCATGCGTGCTGATGCAGGAGTGATGATCTCTGCTTCGCACAATCCTTTTGAAGATAATGGTATAAAAATATTTGGAGCTGATGGATTTAAATTAGCCGATGACTTAGAGCGGGAAATTGCAAACTTACTTGATGGAATGGGTGAGCCTTTAGTTAATGCAGATCCAACCGAGATCGGAAAAGCAACAAGAATCAACGATGCAGTTGGAAGATACACTGTATATTTGAAAGAAGCATTCCCACGAGAATTTACACTGGACGGCTTAAAGATCGGAATCGATTGTGGAAATGGTGCTGGGTATGTAGTTGGCCCCCAGACATTTAAAGAACTTGGAGCAGAAGTAGTATCACGAGGAATATCTCCTACTGGAAGAAATATCAATGCTGGTTTTGGAAGTTTATATCCAGAAGTAATGTCAAAACTTGTAGTAGAGCAGCATCTTAATATTGGAATTTCTTTAGATGGTGACGCCGATAGATGTATTCTAACTGATGACAAAGGAAACGTCTTAGATGGTGATATGATCTTATCAATATGTGCGGCTGATCTTCACTCACGAGGGTTGCTCCCTGGGAACACGGTAGTTTCTACTGTTATGTCTAACTTGGGATTAGAGAAATTCTTAAAACCAAAAGGTATCCGTGTTCTTAGGACTCAAGTCGGAGACCGATATGTTCTAGAAGAAATGCTCAAATCCGGAGCAAGTTTAGGCGGAGAACAATCAGGACATACAATTTTCTTAAATCACGCCACCACAGGCGATGGCATACTTACAGCATTGATGGTGTTAAGTGTAATGTGCCGCACAGGAAAATCTTTATCTGAACTGAGCAAAGATTTCATTAAGTTTCCGCAAAAATTAGTAAACATCCCGGTATCAAGTAAACCACCACTTGAAAGCTTAAGTTCAGTTTCGGAAGTAATAGCTAAAAAAGAAAAAGAGCTACGTGATAGCGGAAGAATCCTTGTTAGGTATTCTGGTACAGAAAATAAAGCTCGAATTATGGTTGAATGTGAAAGCGAAACCGACTGTAAGCGTCACGCTGCAGATGTTGCAGAAGTTATTGAACGAGAAATTGGTGTGTCGTGATACTTTATAATGCAGAACAGGTAAGACAGGCTGAAAATAATGCTATATCTTCCGGCTATAGTTCTGAGCAGATGATTCAACGCGCCGGAGTTGAAGTTGCAAGATTTATTAGAAGTAGAATTCTTGATTGTACGAGGTTTCCGGTTATTGTCTTATGCGGCCGTGGAAACAACGGCAAAGATGGTCAAGTTGCAGCAAAAACATTAAGTAGCTGGGGATTTAAAGTTTCTACCTTTCAGGTGAGTGATAATCAAAGTTTATCATTTCAACAGAAAAACTTTCTTATCGAAGACTTAAAGCGAAGCAAAGTAGTTGTTGATGCTCTTTTAGGAATGGGGCAAACAAGTGATCCTCGTGGTGTTGTGGAGGAAGTGCTTAATATTGCCCAGGATCTAAAATCATCTGGTTTATTGTCTAATCCGATTTCTGTTTCATTAGATGTCCCTACCGGGATAAATTCGGATACAGGAGCTGTTTTCAGCTCTTATTTTCAAGCTGATCATACTGTGTGTGTTGGGTGTATAAAGCCTGGTCTATTACAGTTTCCAGCAAGGGCGATATGTGGACAGCTTGCAACTGTAGACATTGGGTTAGATAGTTTTTCGCCCAGTGCAGATGGTATTGCTAGACTTTACACTGACTGTGACGCAAAAACAGATCTTTTAAATTTATTTAATAGACCTCTAAATTGTCATAAAGGGTCTTTTGGCAAAGTTTTTGTTTTTGAAGGTGTTGAAAATACAACTGGAGCATCAATATTAACAGCTTTAAGTGCATTAACAATCGGTGCACCATTAGTATTTACTGTTGGCAAGAAGAACACCCAAAAGACTTCCAATTTACCGCCTGAAGTAA
>JBILET010000357.1:0-2520 GCA_044351935.1 Bdellovibrionota bacterium | reverse complement strand
CGACTCTTTTATCCATCTGCACATTTCTCTTGCAGTCTGAGCCCACCATGAGCAATCAACTTTATAAAGAGTCTGCTCATCTATCTTCCCTGTGCCATCAGTAAGATACATTAGCGCACGACGAAGTTCATAATATCCAGTCGGCAGAATTTCTCTGGTTTGATCTAGATATTCTCTTAGAGTATTTGAATTGCTGACTGAAACAACAGGCTTAGATAATGAACAATCTACTACTTTCATACGACAAACTTCCGCCGCAAATATAACACACCTTCTTGTCGTATTCTAAAAAAATATCAATATACGGTTGGAGCGAGCTCAAACCCTACAACTATCCAAGTTTAATATTCCCAAATATTCCACGAACCAACGCACGTCCCACACGACCTGCGATACTACGAACGGCAGAATTTAACACCGATTTTCCAAACGACGCCGAGTTTTTCTTTATTGTTTCAGTGATACTTCCACCCGAAAAGATTTGATTTTTTCTAGATTGAAGTTTTTCGAATGCTGATTCGTTATCAATTAAGTTTCGATACTTTTTATTATATGGACTTGAATTGATTAATTCATTTTTGATTGCTGTGTCTATTGGGCCAATTTTTGAAAACGGTGGCTTAATTAATACATCCTCAACTAAAGTTGGCACACCATTGATGTCTAAAACCGAAACCAACGCTTCACCTACTCCTAGTTCAGTGATTCTTTTTTGACAATCAATTTTAGGATTTGGTCTAAATGATTCTGCGGCAGCTTTAATGTTTTTTTGTTCTTTTGGTGTATATGCACGAAGAGCATGCTGAATTCTAGCTCCTAATTGCGATAATACTGATTCAGGTATGTCTGATGGATTTTGCGTAACAAAAAATACTCCAACTCCTTTTGATCTTATCAACCTAACCATCTGCTCAATTTTATCTACAAGAATTTTAGGAGCATCTTCGAACAATAAATGAGCTTCATCAAAGAAAAATACCATCTTAGGTTTATCAATGTCTCCGACTTCTGGAAGATTTTCGAACAACTCACTTAAAAGATATAATAGTGTAGTTGAATACAACCGTGGGGACTGCAAAAGTTTAGTTGCATCTAAGATATGTACTTTTGCTTCCGGATTCTGGCTGCTAACAATAAACTCATTAATACTAACAGCTGGTTCCGCAAAAAGTTTATCAGCACCTTCGGATTTTATTTGTATTATCGATCTTTGTATTGCTCCTAAACTTGCTTTTGCAATGTTTCCGTATTTAACTTTAACTTCGTCTAAGTTTTCCGATACCCAATCAATTAGAGCAGTTAAGTCCTTTAAATCTACAAGTCCAAGTGATTGGTCGTCAGCAATTTCAAAAATTGCATATAAGACTGCAGACTGAGTATCGTTTAAGTTAAGTGCTCGTCCCAATAGCAACGGGCCCATTTCTGATATTGTTGCGCGAAGAGGAACTCCTGCTTCACCAAATACATCCCAAAATTCTGCTGGATTAGCGATTGGTTCAAAATTAGATAGCCCAAGTGCAGTTAGTCTTTCCTGAATCTTACCAGACAAAGAACCTTTTGCCGCCAAACCTGATAAGTCTGATTTAATATCAGTAACAAATACTGATATACCCTTACGAACAAACTGTTCAGCCAAGGACTGTAAGGTTACAGTTTTGCCAGTACCTGTTGCTCCTGTTATTAAACCGTGTCGATTAGCTGTCTTTAATGGCAACTCAACTTGCGTAAGTTGCGCATTCTTACCGATTAATATCGAATCATTCATTTAGGTTCATTAAGCAAAATAGTAAAGAATAAAAATCCCAAAAAGGATACGATATACCCCCCACCAAGACAAAGAATATTTCGAAATTAAATCTAGAAAAGTCCGAATTGCAATAAGAGCTGATACAAAAGAGACTACAGTCCCAATTAGAAATAACTCTATATCTGTATAATTAAGAGCAGAGTAATTTTTATACAGGTCATATCCAACGGCAGCGAATAAAGTTGGAACAGCTAAGAAAAATGAAAATTGTGCAGCTGTAGCTCTGTTTAATCCTGTAAGCATTCCTCCAATTATTGTTGCTCCGGATCTAGAAACTCCCGGGCAAAGAGCTAAAACTTGAAAACAGCCTATAATAAAGCTGTCCTTAATCGATACGTCGTCTATGCTATTTTTCCCAGAAGCATCTTTGCCATTGGGTCCTGAGTCAGGAAAAATTATAAAAATTATTCCTCCTACAATTAAAGAGACTGCAACAACAGTAGGAGAAAACAAAAACTCTTTGATTTGTTTATGAAATAAAAATCCAAGCAAAAAAGATGGGAAACATGCAATCGCTAAACGCAAACACCCATCTAGTCCATCAAATCTGTCAGTAGAATATCTAAAAGAAAATAAGCCTATAAATCTTTTCCAATAAACCAAGACTACAGCTAAGATTGCTCCGGCTTGAATTGCAATCTCGAAAGTTGCATCAGTTGCAGATTCGAACGCAAACCATTTACCGAACACTATCAAATGCCCCGTACTAGAGA
>JBILET010000356.1:0-2523 GCA_044351935.1 Bdellovibrionota bacterium | reverse complement strand
GTTTTTCGCAATTATAACCTATGCGTGATAACAGGTTAATGAGGTCACGACTAATGCCCTCGCCGTACAACAGGTTATAAGTAGAACTTATTTTGCTTTGCATATTGTAATAATCGACATTTACAATGAAAACATTACAAAAAATATTATTATTTTTACTACATACTCTTTTAATATATTGATATAATTACATTATATATTTTAGTTATATTGGCGCGTTTTTTGCTTAAATAATTGTTAGGTAAAACAATTATGCAAAATATAAATCAAATTAAGCGCACATTCACCGTTTCCCTAATTGATTCTAATGTTAAGTTTAGAAATAACTTAAAACAGCTAGCACAAGCTGTCACTGTCTTCAAAAAAACTACACAGTACTCTGAACTTGATGAAGTTTTGGTTACCCTTCGCCAGAACTCGCCATGCGATATAATGTTTATTTCACAAAATTTTGATTTTTCTGAAATTAAAGAATTTATTGATGGGGCCAAAGATACTGTAATAGGAGAAGAATGTGCTTTTATTCTTGTCCTTAAAAATAATAACCAAGACGAAACCGTCATTGCTCAAAGTATAATGGCTGGTTGTCACGCCATTTTATCAGAACCATACTCTGTAGATAGAATGTACGAAATTGCGGAAATCGCTAATAAAATTAAATTTGAGTGTGAGGAAAAGAGAAAATATCAAGCCCTTAGTATGCTCACTAAGACTTTATCTAAAGAATTTGACTCGGTTTCACTATATTTAAAAGGCGGTTACTCCTACGAGAAAGCAAAAAAAAAGCTCATTGAAATCATAGGCTTCATACAAGCTTACCAGAATCACTCTTTTGATCTTTATATTCAAGTTTTAACTGATATCTTTTCTAAAGCATTGCCATCTCCTAAGATCTATTCTGGAGGGAGCGCTCGATTAAAGAAAAAAATGGAGGAAAAAATTAAAGGGGACGTTGAAAAAGAGTTATTGAAATAATTCTAATATTCCTACATATACTTTATAACTCATCGGGCCGTCTTGTAGTCCCACACCAAAAATCAATGCACTGCAGATCTCATCTACACGTTTCACAGATGTTACGAGCGGAACATTCTTCTATGCAAGAAAAGTATACGTTGGCGCCACAATCAATTTCGCAAGTGTACCGGCTAGGTGTACCGGTTAGGTGACCCCACCCCAGCTCATTTTTTCATATAACCTCTGGTTTAAACTCGACGTTTTATTTCAAAAGAAAACGAGTTAACTAGGTAAGTTAAGTAAGGAGAAAAACATGCGTAAACAATCAATTAGACCACAAGTTAATGTCCGTCGACTGCTACCGATCCCGCAGTTCAATCAATATCATCCAGACCCAAGTCCTGCAGCGTTACGTTGGTTAATCTTCACGAATAAAGACGGATTCGATCGATGTGTTGTGAGGAGGGGACGACGGGTGCTTATTGATGAGAATGAATATTTCCATTGGCTCGATGTGCAGAACAAAAAATCACGGAAGAATCATACGCAGTAAGATCTTTTTAAAGATCACAAAAGTGACATAGCAAGATAAACACTTTGGTGTCACTCATGATCTAACTTCTTAAATTCACACTCGAATAGCTGAGGCATGAAGACTTTCAGTGAGGCACTATTGGGGTAAGTAATTAAAAACAAAAAGAAATAGCTGAGGCACTCAACGATTTAGTCTATCAAATCAAAATAATTGATCACGAAAGTGATATAGCAAGATAAACACTTTGGAACACAACCAATAATAAACGTTTAACCAATTTTCATTCAAATGATCGCCATTTTCTTGATCCAATTTTGATCCAACTCACACCAAAATTCTCAACATCCTTCAACACATCGCAACACACGAATCATAATAATCCTTGATACATACATTGATATCATTTATATTTTTCCTACTGAGGTACCTTTCCTAAACTTGGGGTCATCGGTTCAATCCCGGTCGTGGGTGTGTTCTTTACTCATCAAGCATAGCCAACTCCATGATATTACTAGCTAATTTGGCAACTAAGAAAAAACTATCTAAGTTTGAGATTTTTGATAACCTACTCATTACTGAGTAATGTTGTAATTTGAATGATGTTTCATCTAGAGCCGTTTTTTCCTGAAGATAACAATTCCATAGATGGTTGCTCATTTGGCTCTTCAGTTAGTTTCTCTAATCTTACAAACCATTCAATTGTAAAAAATCAACGAACTGAACAATACAAAGAACTTGCCAAGCAAATTATTAATCAGTGTTATCAAGAACCAAATGCGTTGATTCATCTGTTTGATACTATATGTCGCGACCTAGCCAATCCTTGCTTATCCGACAAGTCACAGACGTTCGAACTAGTGATGTCAGTTTTAGCTGGGACATACTGCCTAGACAGCACAGCAAGCTTTAAAGAGTACTTAGAAGATCGTTACAGAGAAAATCCACATCAAACTCCGCAGCTTTGTAAATTAGTAACACAAGCTTTTGAAATTCTAGATGCATCTGATATTGACATAATTCTTTCATCAACT
>JBILET010000028.1:0-9602 GCA_044351935.1 Bdellovibrionota bacterium | reverse complement strand
ATAACATGTAAATTAGTAAGAATAATTCCTCTTTCACCGTCGATAACTAATCCAGAACCAGTACCTTCTTTGGGTTGAACTTCCATAAAGAAATCGTTTGGATCAGCCTGTAAAGAAATAGTTGTGATAAAAACAACTGCTTCACTAGCTTTCTTATATACTGTAATTGTTCGCTGTTCTTCTTCTGTGCGACTTGCCAATGTAGTTTCGACACCTGCCTTAGCGGGACTTACTCCATTAAGAAGCATCCATGAAAAAACTGCGCCAAATATAAAAAATAATATTGCGCTTATTCTACCAATCATCGACTTCCTCGCTAAAATTCCTATTTGGATTTTCTATTTGTTGTACACGCTCAACTTTAATTACCCCAGGGACTAGTTCGATGTTGCGTTTTAACTTATCAAGCTGTCTTGAATCACTAACAGATAATTCAAACATATTAACGGCTTTTCCGTTTTCGTTGGTTTTAATTTGAGCACTATTTATATTTGCGCCACCCTTGGTAATAGCTGCTGTTAAGTTCGCAAGTAATCCTATTTGATCCTGTGAGATAACCGTAATTTTGATTCTTCTTGTTGCTTGGATACCAGAATCCCACTCGACATCAACTTTTCTTGCTCTATCCAACTGCATAACTTCGGGGCAATTTGCTACGTGTACGGTAACGCCACGACCTCGGGTAATAAATCCTACGATTCTGTCACCTGGTAACGGCTCGCAGCACTTAGGGAACCTAACCAAAATATTATCCATTCCCGAGACTTTAATTCCGACTCTTTGTCTGGACGCTTTTGCTGCTCTTTGAAAAATTCTTTGAAGAGGTTTTTCTTCTACTTCTTTTTGTTCTTCTGATATCTCGGCATCAGGCAGTAATTTTGCAATTACTCTTGCAGAAGTAAGTTTACCGTGACCAATCTCGGCAAACATTTCACCATCGGATTTTATACCTAGCTCATTTGCAACTTCTGCAAGTTTTCCTTCTTTTTCTAACTTTTTGAAATTAAGTTTAACTTTGCGAAGATCCCTAGTTAAGATATCAATACCAGATGCAATTGCACGAGCATGCTCTTCGGATTTTAAAAATACTCGAACTCGTTGTTTAGCTTTAGATGACTTAATAAATCTAAGCCAATCTTTACTTGGAACATGGTTTTTATTTGTTAAGACTTCAATTGTATCGCCATTTCGAATTTGGTAATCAAGCGGGACAATTTGTCCATTTACTTTTGCACCAGTTGTTCGGTGACCTACGTCAGTGTGAACGGCATACGCAAAATCAATTGGAGTACATCCACGAGTAAGGCGAATCAAATCTCCTTTGGGAGTAAACGCAAAAACATCATCTGGAAAAAGCTCGCCCTTAACTGATTGTATAAATTCATCTGGATTTTTTAAGTACGCTTGAGTCTCTACCAGATCCTTAACCCACTGAAGATCAAAGTTATCTTCATTTTGAATTGGAATACTTCCGCCACTTTCCTTATAGCGCCAGTGGGCGGCAATACCCTCCTCGGCTATTTTATTCATTTCTGGAGTTCTGATTTGAATTTCTATTCGCTGACCACCCGGACCAATTACAGTCGTATGAAGCGACTGATACATGTTTGGTTTTGGCATTGCGATGTAATCTTTAAATCTTCCAGGAACTGGCTTCCAAGTTGAATGAGCAACACCTAACGCTTCGTAACATCCTCGGACAGTTGGCACAATTACCCTAAACCCAAGAATGTCATGAACTTCTTCATAAGCAAGATTATGCTTCATCATTTTCTGCCAAATAGAAGCATAATGTTTAGCGCGACCTTTTACTGAAGCAGATATTCCAACTGTTTCAAGTTCTTTTTGAATTTCGCGAGTGGTGTTTTCTATGTAACGTTGACGCTCTTCTCCCTGCGCAATGGAGTTACTATCGATTAATTTGTAGATTTCGGGTCTTAGATAAAACAAACAAAGATCTTCTAGTTCACTTTTCATCCAGTGAATACCAAGTCTGTTTGCAAGTGGCGCATATATTTCTTGAGTTTCACCAGCTATGCGGCGTTGCTTTTCCTCTGACAAGAATTGCAGAGTGCGCATATTATGAAGCCTGTCACAAAGCTTAACTAGTACAACGCGTATGTCTTTGGCCATCGCAAGTAACATTTTGCGAAAGCTTTCGGCTTGTTTTTCTTCTTTTGAATCAGAGTCAAATTCAACTCTCGTTAACTTAGTAACTCCATCTACGATATCACCAACTTCGTCTCCGAATTCTTGACGCAACTGATTTTTATCAACAACACAATCTTCGAGTGTGTCATGAAGAATACCAGCAATAATTGAAGGGGTATCAAGTTTTAGTTGGCACGCAAGAAGCGCTGTACCAACTAAATGATTTAAATATGGCTCGCCCGATGCTCTAAGCTGACCCCGGTGGGCTTTCTCGGCAAAGTGATATGCTTTTTCAACAGACGCAAGATCTGGAGACGGATGATACCGCTTAATGCTTTCTAAGATTGTGGAAAGTGTCGGCGCTTCTCTGTTTACACCTGATGGAGTTTTGTCAGACGCAGAAGCTGCCATTCCTTATTTGATAATATTAAATTAATCCTCGCTAAGCGCAGCTTTCTTTTTAGGAGAAATTTCTCCGTCATCAGAATCATCGCCCTCGTCGTCTTCATCATCTTCTGAAGAAGAACCACCATTAAGCTCGGAAGGTAAAACAAACAAATCGTCGGCAACACTAGCTGCTTCGGCTTGATTTTGAGCTCGCAATAATGCAGCAGCCTCTTCTTTCTTTCTAAGAACTTCGTAGTCTTCTTCGTTCATAAAACGAACTTGACCTTCAGCAATTTCACGAAGAGCAGTAACAACAACTTTATTACCTTTTGCTTCAGTTGATAATGTTCTAGCACCCGAAAGAAGTTGCTTTGTTCGCTTAGAAGCAAGTTGTACTAGTGCAAATCTGTTGTTTTCTTTTGTTAAACAATCTTCAACTGTTATACGAGCCATATATAGAGTCTTTAATTAAGTACTAAAAATTAACTTTAAAATTTTGGAAATCAAAACTTGGAAAAATTAAGAAAGCTAAGAATATCAGAAAGTTAAATAGTTTTCAAGTAAAACTACGTCTTAAACAAACTATCCGATTTGTGAGGATTTTTGGCTTTGTTTAAGCACCAATTGCAGCTTTTTAGGTAATGATAAGAATAACATCGGGTCACGTGCTCGCCCTTTAACAAGGACTTCGAAATGCAAGTGTTTACCTGTGGCGGAACCTGTAGATCCCCCAATACCAATCATTTGTCTAGCCGAGACTTTTTGCCCTTCTCTGACTGAGGAGCTATTTAAATGAGCATATCTAGTAACGATATCTTTGCTATGTTTAATATCAATGTAGTTACCAAAGCCTCGCATGTAGCTAACTTTAACTACTGTGCCGCTACCGGCAGCCAAAACCTTATCAGAACGTTTCAAGCTAAAATCAACACCTCTATGAAACGATGATCCTATTCCATTAGGCGAATGACGATGACCAAACCTTGAGTTTAATGTTGGGTATTCAACGGGAGGATGATGCGGCAATTGTCTAAGTTGTCCAATAAGCCTATCGACTTTTCTTATTGATAATCTTTGACCTAGTCCAAGAGAAGCAGGCTTATACAATTTAGAGCGACTATCAGAATTTGATTTGTTATCAGATTTATTCGCGTAAGATTTTTGCTTTTGCTCCGGTTCACTAATTAAGTCCTGAGCAACCGAGCCAAGAGCACCTTCTAAGTTTTCTAATTTATTTGCAAGTCTCATATTTAAACGAGTTGCTTGCTCTTTTTCCTGCTGAAGGCGCGAAACCAAAGCTTGAAGTTGTTCAGATTTCTTATCTAGGACTGCAGCGCTTTCGGCTTTCTGCACAACGTCTAACCAAACTTTTGGAGATAACCCTGCATAGTTTAAAAAGTTTAAAGCAAAAGCTCCGGCCCCAATTGAAAATAATCCCCAGAATAGCAGTCCGCTTAAGGTTAGAGGCAGTTTTCTGACTCTTCCTTTGTTGGGTTCTACAACCCATAGCCTGCGGCTTCTTCCAATAAATACTTTCATGACTTCTAAACTTCTGTAGCTAGATACAGCCACAAAGACTATCGCGTTAACGGCAAACTAATCAAGTTTTGAGGGATAAAGCTAATGATTTCAAGATCTTATAGCATTCTCAATAAGCTCTTTTGCTGTCTTTTTAGAGGTTTCGGTTACTTCAAAACCGCTTAACATTCTGGCTACCTCATTGACTCGATCGGTCTTTGATAGGACTCGAACACTCGATGAAGTTCGCTTGGTTTTCATGTCAGTGACTTTTTCAACCAAAAGGTGCTGGTCAGCAAAAGAAGCAACTTGAGGAAGATGGGTTATACATATCACCTGCGATTGAGCAGCAAGACTTTTTAATTTACTACCTACACTTTGAGCGACAGCACCGCTTATTCCTGTATCGACTTCGTCAAAAACTAAAACATTTACTCCCGAGCGGTCACGAAGAATTTTCTTTAGCACCAGTAGTATTCTAGAAAGTTCTCCTCCACTTGCAATCTGACGAAGTGGTTTTGCCAGTTCTCCTGGATTTGGTTGAAGAAAAAATTCAACAGTTTCGAATCCTGTAATCGACGCAGAGTCTTGTTTGTGAAACTCAACTGAAAACTTTGCACCTGACATATTTAATTCTGCAAGCTCCTTGCTTACATGTTTAGAAAGATTTTTTGCTCCGGCTTTTCTTATTTCGGTTAATTTAGACCCAACAAGCTCAACTTCCTTGTAATAACTCTTTTCTTGAGCAGTTAACTGATCAAGGGCTTTACCAGGATTTTGCAACTGATTAAGTTCGGTTTTGCAGTTATTTAATATTTCTACAAGACCTGCATCGTCTGTATTATGTTTTCTTTCTAGTCTGGCAAGCTTAGTCATTCTTTCAGCAAGCTCATCTTCGTTTTGACCATCAAAATTATCATTTAAAGATGCAGAATTTCTAAATTTTTTATCAATAGAAAATAAAAGCTCTTTTACTTCCAATAGATCAGAACTCAATTCTGAAGATGTTGGATCAAGCTTTGCGTAATCATTAAAAGCAGATGAAAGTTTAGAAATGGTCAGCAAAGCACCATCTTCGGCACTTAATAGTTGCTCAATAAAAGAGCGTTTTTCGGCGATTTTTTGATAATTGGCACGCTGAGCTAAAACCTGCTCGAGTGAAGCACGCAATCCAGCAGAAGGCTCTACTGCGCTTATTTCTTCAATTGTTTCTTCTAGCCAAATTGTTCTAGAAGCTCGTTCTTTTTCTCTGGCAACTAAATTTTCGATCTGAGACTTAATCTCTTTCCATTTATTAAAGCATGATTTGTATTGAGAAAGAGTTTCGCTATCGACACAAAATCCATCTAATAAACTTAAATGATATTGAGAATTTAACAAACGAACTTGCTGACTTTGACTACAAATAGAAATCAATCGATTAGCTATTTCACTTAGAACAGAAACAGTACTTAAATTTCCGTTTACATAAACTTTACTTCTTCCATTTGCAGAAACGATTCGAGTGACTGCAAGCTCTTCACATTGTGCAACATCAGGAAGAGTAGAAATTACAGATGGATCAATAGTTGATAAATCAAAGTGAGCATGAACTTGAAGATGATCTGCTCCAGCTCGAATAGAATTTGCTGATGCTCTGTCTCCTAAAATTAATCCAAGCGCATCAAGAATTATTGACTTACCAGAGCCTGTTTCTCCGGTAAGGACATTTAATCCCTCACCAAAAGATATCGATTGGTTTTCTATGATCGCAAAGTTTTCAATTTGAATCTCAGTCAGCACGATTTGGAATCCCCCAATTGAGTTTAGTTTTTAATACATCAAAATATGATCTATTCGGAGAACGAACTAGTGGAACAGAATAATCAGCTTTAACAACACGGATTGATTCATGATGTTGCAAATGATGTGTCTGTTGCCCATCTACTGTTACAAAAACTTCTTCGCCAAATTCTGGAATTTGAATATCAATTGGCTGCTCAGATGGCAATATTAGTGGCCTAATTGTCAAAGCGTGAGGACATATTGGAGTTAATAAAGTTACAGGGACTGATGGATAAACGATTGATCCACCAGCTGCCATTGAGTATGCCGTCGAACCCGTAGGTGTAGCTAAGACTATTCCATCTCCACGGAACTCTGCTAACTGGTTACCATTAACCTTGACATTCATTTTTAGAAGACGCTCATGAGCTCCTTTAACTATTACGACATCGTTAAGAGCTGCGGCGCTAAAAACTTTTTTATTACTTGCATCGTATACTTCACCAATAATCATTGATCTAGGCTCAATTGGTGCTTTATTTTCAGCTACCAAGGGAAGTATCTGATCAAGTTCGGTTGCTTTAATTTCTGTTAAATAACCAAGAGTTCCAAAATTAACACCCAACATTATGGCTTTTGATGACTTGTTATAAAGTCTAGCAGCCCCTATTAATGTTCCATCTCCTCCAAGAGTTATAACAACATCACATTTAGAAACCAGATCACTAATAGATTCAATTTTTGCATTTTGTGCGTGATTAGTTTTTTTTGATACATCAATTGATTCAAGCAATTCCTTAGTTTTTTTATCTACCGACAAGCAAAAAGAATGTTTTTTAATCCATGAGGAAATTATTTCGACTTGAGGGAACGCTTCTATTAGATTCGGCTTTAGAATTAGTCCGATATTTTTTAGCTTCGAGTTACTCATAAAATTAATTACTCAATTTTTTTCAATATTTGAATCTTCTGACTGGCTAAGAATGTCTTTGTATCTTTTTTTTATAACTTCTTGATTCCTAAATTCTTCCTGCGATATTGCCGCAGATAACTTCCCCGGAGCCGACGTCACAGCCACGTATCCGGTATCATAACTATCTTTGGCTGTTTCTGGCAGTAAATTTGTAACGTACAAAGGTTCGTATCCAGACAAAGATATGGCTCCATTTCCTAATACATATACTGCATACGGAGGCCATAAGATTATACCTCCTATATTTAATAAAGCTTCGCCCAGACCCTGGCCATAAATAAAATTACCGCCCACCTCGGATGCAAGTTTTTCGGATTCTTCTTGAGTTAAGGGGCGCTTTAAAAAGTCTAAAGTTGGGTCGGCAGGTTTTTCCTTTAAAACACCACAACCAGATAAACTGATTATTATTAATATATATAGAGTAAAAACTTTCTTATTTTTAAATCGCATTGTCTAGCTAATTGTCGTACCTTTTTACCAATACCGCTAGCATTAACGCACAAAAAACAGATAGCCACATAGAAACTGGATAAACCTTAAGTCCTGGTGCAGTTGGAACAGTTCCAGTTACAAAAGACACACCTAAAATTGAATCAGTGAAAGGACCATACAAGCCATCACCGGCTAAATTAGAACCAAGAAAAACAATCGAAAGAAACAAAAATATTGTGGGCAAAAATTTGTTATTAGATTTATCTTTTTTGTATCTGATATATCCAGCAATAAATGCAGAACTAAGCAACATACCAAAAACATATATAGGCAACGAACCTATGTACCCAATGATAGGAATCATAATTGCTTAAAAAGTTGAGAATAAAATTGAGGCTGCTCCCAGGGTTGTGGGCCAATCATTTTAACAACATTCTGCCCTTGAACATCGATTACAGACATCAATTTATTGTCTTTGTTAATTAATACGCTCTCGGGGACGCCATCACCTTTGTATTTATCGAGCACAGCTTTTGTATCAGCGAACCCTAAAATTAAATTATTAAACTTATTTGCAGCAGTGTACTGAAGCCACCTATCTTTTTGATCGCGTATCGCTATTGCAAGCACTTTTATTTGTTTACTAGAAGCTAATTGATCTAGTTGAGGTAACTCATGTTTACACACATCACACCAAGTAGACCAAAAAACTAAAAGTGTATTTTGATTAGAATTGTTTTGCGCAATAAATGAGGAAAGATTATTTTTTTGTCCTTCAACGCTAATAAATTCAAACTCAGGGGCAGTCTGTCCTTGCTCTAATTTAGAGGACTTCGCACAACCACATAAAAATAAAGTGCCACAAATTATTGCGAAGATACCAACAAAAAAAGCCGCTCTATTGGCGGCATTTTTAATTTGAGAATATTTGGAACTAGCCAACTTACTTAGCAGCTTGTCCGTATTTTCTCTTGAATCGATCAACTCTACCCTCGGCATCAACTAGTTTTGCTTTTCCAGTGTAGAACGGATGGCAGTTATTGCAAACACCAACTCGGATTTCAGGTAAAACTGCACCACAAGTAAATGTGAAACCACATCCAGTGCAGATTATTTTCGACTCAAAATATTGTGGATGTATATCCTTTTTCATAGGGTGCATATAATACACTCAAACAAGGCTTTTCGTCAAACTTTAAGCAAAATTAAATAGTTAACTTAACGCCCCTTGGGCAGTCCCAACAGTCGCTCGGCTATTATGCCTCTTTGTATTTCACTTGTGCCTGCTGCAATTGATCTGCCTCGAGAGTACAAATATCTATTTACGTCTGTTCCAAATTCAGGATCAGATTCCCCAAATGCCGACATTACACCTGAAGCTTTAAGAGCCAATTTAGATATGGATTGAAAACTTGTCGTCCAGAATAGTTTATCCAGAGATCCTTCTGCTCCTGGGGAATCACCGCTTGCATACTTAGTTAAGTGTTTGTACGCCAAGGCGCGCACTGCAGCAGCTCGTGATAATTCTTTTCCTAATTCTACTTGGAGTTGAGGATCTAGCTGATCTTTTTTTTGCAAAAGACCTCGTAGAACATGCTCTGATTGAATATGTCTAGAAAAAGTTAGAACTAATCGCTCGTACATTAATGTAGAAATTGCAATATTCCACCCATCACCAATTTGCCCAACAATTGCATCTTCAGGAACAAATACATCTTCAAAAAATACTTCATTAAATTCAGCATCTCCTGTAATTTGTCTAAGAGGTCTAACAGTAATGCCAGAAGAAGTCATTGGTACAAGAAAATAAGTAAGACCTTTATGTTTTTTTTCTTCATCACTCGTTCTTGCAAGAACAAATATATGATCAGCAATATGTGCAAAACTTGTCCAAACTTTTTGGCCTGATATTTTAAACCCACCATCAACTTTTAATGCTTTGGTTTTTACATTTACTAAATCGCTTCCCGCTTCGGGCTCAGAAAAACCTTGGCACCATATTTCGTCACAATTTAAGATCTTCTGAAGGTATCGGCTCTTTTGATCTTCTCGTCCATATTTAATCAAAACAGGCCCAACCATTGTTAAGCCAAACAGGCCTAAAACTTGTGGAGCTCTAGCTCTTCCTAACTCTTCTTGAATAATAGCTTCTTCAACTAACGATAGTCCTCGTCCACCGTATTGTTGTGGCCAATGAACAGCAATAAATCTTGATGCAGCAAGTTTTTTTTGCCACTGTTTACCGACTTGTACAAATGTTTCAAGTGAAGTCTCTGATGCAACTTCTGGCGGAGGATTATCTTTTAACCAAGCGCGGATTTCTTGACGAATTTTTTCACTTTGTTCAGAAGCAGAAAAAGTTAGCATAAAATTTAGA
>JBILET010000027.1:0-9606 GCA_044351935.1 Bdellovibrionota bacterium | reverse complement strand
AAGAGTTGCTATAAATGAAATGAAAAAAATTGATAATAATTTTTTATACATATATGCAGATAATCAATAAATTATAAACAGTTCAAAACTCTAAATTATTCTAGATTAAATTCGATTTTATTCAACTTTTTAATGGGGACGGTCCTATTTAAATTACTATTAAATAGGACCGTCCCTATTATTAATATTGATAGAAACCGCGGCCTGATTTTTTACCAAACCATCCAGCCTCTACATACTTAACAAGTAATGGGCACGGTCTGTATTTGTCTTCTCCAAGTTCACGATGAAGGATTCTTAGGATGTATAATAGAGTATCTAGTCCAACAAAATCTGCCAAAGTTAATGGACCCATTGGCTGGTTTGTTCCAAGTTTCATTGCGTTATCGATGTCTTCTGCCGAAACTCCTTCTTGTAAAAGAAAGATTGCTTCGTTGATCATCGGGCAAAGAATTCTGTTAACAACAAACCCAGCATTATCTATTCCAAGTACAGTTATTTTTTCCATCTTATCAGAAAGTACTTTAATTGCTTGATAAGTGCTGTCTGAAGTTTGTAGACCACGGATTACTTCAACAAGTTTCATGACAGGAACTGGATTCATAAAATGCATGCCAATTACTTTGTCTGGTCGCTTTGTTGTAGCAGCTAGTTTTGTAATCGAAATAGAGGAAGTGTTACTTGCGATGATGGCATCAGCAGATAACATCTGATCTAGTTGCTTAAATAGAGTTTCTTTAGCTTCGAACTGCTCAATAATTGCTTCGATCACAATCGAGCAATCACTTAATTGAGCCAATTCAGGCGAAGGGGTGATTAACGAAAGAATTTTGTCTTTATCAGCCTGTTTTATTTTTTCTTTCTCGACTGCTTTGGAAAGTAACGATGTAATCCCAGCTATGCCTTTGTCTAGGGATTGTTTGTTAGTGTCAAAAAGTTTGACCTGGTAGCCAGCTGTAGCTGCAACCTGAGCAATTCCTGCCCCCATTTGTCCTGCGCCAATAACTCCGATAATTTGTTTCATTTTTTTTCTGTCTCCTAGTGTACTTTCTGGCTAAAACAATTAAGCTGTATGACTATGTTTCGTTTTGTAGCACGTGATCTAGCCATCGACATAGGTACAGCAAATACCCTGATCTACGAAAAAGGTAAAGGGACTGTCCTAAATGAGCCATCAATAATTGCAATAAAAATTGATGGGAACCAAAAAATCCCCGTTGCCTTCGGCAATGAAGCCAAAACCATGCTTGGTCGAACTCCTGATGGGGTTAAAGTTATCCGCCCAATTAGGACAGGAGTAATCGCTGATTTTGAAGCCGCAAGCATGATGCTAGGGCATTTTCTGTCTTTAGTGCGTCGTAAAAACCGAGGCCTTCTTCCTCCGCGAGTAATAGTAGGGGTCCCTAGCAGTATTACTGAAGTCGAAAAAAGAGCAATTCGCGAAGTGGTCGAAAGACAAGCTAGGGAAGTAAAACTAATTGATGAAGCAATGGCTGCAGCAATTGGGTGTAATCTTCCAGTGACTGAAGCAACAGCATCGCTAATTGTTGATATCGGAGGAGGTACCACTGATATCGCCGTAATTTCGCTTAAAGACATAGTGTATTCACTTTCTGTTCGTGAAGGTGGCGATGCTATGGATGACGCAATCACAAATCATATGAGGAGACGTCACCATTTGTTAATCGGTGAAACCACAGCCGAGCTTATCAAAAAAACTGTTGGTAGTGCCCACTCAAACTTTGATGGTCAAGAAATGGAAGTTCGTGGTCGATCTTTAATTAGTGGAGCACCTGCTTCAATTTTGGTTACTTCTAACGAAATCCGAGAAGCAATCAGCGAAGTTGTTGCTACAATTACCGCAGCGATTAGACAAGCTTTGGAAAATACTCCGCCCGAACTAAGTGGTGATATTTTGTCTCGTGGTATGGCTTTAGCTGGTGGTGGAGCTTTGATTAAAGGTATCGATAGAAAGATTTCTGAAGAGCTTCATGTTGGGGTTTCTATCGCAGATGATCCTTTGGCTGCTGTTGTAGAAGGTGCAGGACGGTGTTTGGATCATGCCGAGACTTATAAGGGTGTTTGGTTTTAGACCTTCTATATTGATTTCTTACCGCAGAGGAACGCAGGGTTTCGCAGGGTTTACCTCTGCGCAACCCTGCGTTCCTCTGCGGTAAAAACTCTGCGGTAAAAACTTACTCCATTCGCTCTAAAATATATTTAGAAAGCGATAAAAGAGCTTCTTTTGCTCTAGGTTCTAACTTAGTTTTTAAATCTATTTGCTCGATTAGTTCAATTGCTTTATTGGCATAACTAGCAGCAATTTCTTTTGCTTTTTTAACAGCATCAGATGAACTTACTTCTTTTAACCCAATCAATCGTTGCTCTTCAGAAATTGTGACTTCTGATTTTAGTAGTTGCGCCGCAAGGGCAGAACCACTCTCAAGCCATAATACATTTACGACTGATGGTTTTTGTTCGACTATATCGATTCCTGCTTTTTTACCCAAAAGATCTTCAGTTGATGTTACATCAAGGATGTCATCTAGAACTTGAAAAGCAATTCCAAGATTTTCACCGCACGCAGCAAATAGATCTGTTATTGCATCATCATTTTGACTTAAATGAGCCGCACTCTGGCAAGCAAGCCTAAATAAGCTTGCTGTCTTTTTTCTGCTAATTTCTAAAGATTCTTTTATGGAAAATGATTTTTTACTTAAAGGTTGCTCGTCGATTTCGCCTTCGGTAAGTTCGATGCAAGCAATCTCGGTTTTATTGATTATGTAAGTATCAAGCCTAGCACAAAGTGAAAATGCTCTAGTTAACAGAAAGTCACCGCAAAGCAATGTATCGCCAGTGCCGTATTTCATCCAAGGCGATGTTTCGTGTCGTCTAAGCGGAGATTTATCAATAATGTCATCATGCAAAAGAGTTGCCATGTGGATTAATTCTATCCCTGCAGCAACATCTAGAACTTGCTGGCTAGCAGATTTTTGTCCAAGTGCTTGAGCAACTAGTAAAGTTAGGATCGGACGAATTCTTTTTCCACCAACAGAAAAAAGATATTTAGAAATTTGATTTAGTTTTTCTGATGCGGAATCAAATTTATTTTCAATGATAGCTTCAACAGATTTAAGACCACTTAAAGTTCCTACAGCAAGTTCAAGTTTTTGCTTAGGAGACAAGTTTAAATTTTTTGCAATTGCTGCTGCGCCCGTTTGACTATTCATGTGTTAGATTATTGTTTACGTTACGGGTAAAAGTTCCTGATTTTAGAAATTCAAAAGCATATTTTATAATCATTGGGTGGTACATCATCACAGCGTGAGGACAGTGTATTATACGATGTTCTTTAATTCCATCAAGCAAAGTCTCGCTAACCATCACTAAAGTGTCGTTGGGTTCAGGTAAAAACGGGTTTAGACTTTTTGTTTTAGATAATACTCCGGCTATTACGCCAATTTGTAAATTTTTTGCTCTAACAGGTTTCCAGTTTATAAGTTCACTTAACGGTTGACCAAAATATCTCGGTACAAAAGGAATTTTTGAAGCAATTGATGCAATTTTCGCCCCATTATTGGGAGTCCCTAATAAAACTGCATAACTTTGATTAAATTTCCAAGATTCTAGATTCGATGCTACTTGAAGAATAACTCCGCCTAATGAATGACAAATAAATCCAACGGAAGAATTTGGCTCTTTAATGTTCTGCTCAAGGAATTTTACTAAACATTCGGCGTGATAATTTATTCCACCTTTTCTGGTTTTATATTCAAAAACTAAAGGGATGTAACCATTTAATCTAGCAATAGGAGCTAGATGAATCATGGACCATCGAAGACGACCCATTCCATGTATTAGGACTAGATATTTAGGCAAGTGCTGCTGCTTTAGCAAAAAACCAATCAGTGACAGCTGAAAGATAAGGGACTCGGAATTCTAATTCGAATACAACCGAAACGACATCAATAACCCAAAGAATAAGAAGCACTTTGATAAGTAGCTTACTTAGGTCAACAAGGTTTTCCCAGAATGTTTCCATACAAGAAAAAAGTGGCGTCCCCACGGGGATTCGAACCCCGGTTTGCTCCGTGAAAGGGAGATGTCCTAGGCCTCTAGACGATGGGGACTTAAAAAATTCTTTAGTAACTCACTGTTATCGAACCAAGAGGGATGGCAAGAATAAAAGAGAATCCGATTAGAGTCAATCCACCCAAAAAATTGATAGTTTTTACTAGATCAAACACACTATATTTTGTTTTTTATGGCCACACAGGTTGCATTGTCATCAATAAATGAAGAGTTAGCAGCCGAAGGCCTAAGGTTGATAGGATTTACTGATTTTAAGCCTCTTGAGGCTGATAAACAAAGACTTGAGCAGTGGCAGCAAAAAGGATTTTTTGCGGACATGTCTTATATGAACAGGCCTTCTGGTCTGTTATCTGATCCCAAAAATTTACTACCAGAAGGAATAAGCATCATATCAGTTGCAATGGATTACGGCTCCCCAAATCCGCACCAGTCTTGCCCAGTAGGATATGGCAAAGTCGCAAGGTATGCTTGGGGAACTGATTATCATATTGTTTTTAAAGAAGCTCTGAATCGAGTCGCAAATAAATTTAATAAACTTGGTCAAACAAGAGCATTTACTGATGCAGTCCCACTTCTTGAGCGAGCTATAGCAAACCGAAGCAGTGTAGATGGGTTTATTGGCAAAAATACTTTATTTATCCAAAGAAAAGTTGGCTCGTTATTCTTTATAGGAGAAATCCTTTGTGGGTTTGAGATCTTTAATGATCAAAAACAAACCTTAGAGCAAAACTTAGGTTGCAAAACATGCACTAACTGTCAGTCTAATTGCCCAACTGGTGCCCTAGATTCTGCTTATACTCTTGATTCTTCAAAATGTATTTCTTATCTAACAATTGAGCATAGAAAAAATTTTAACGACCACCAAATTAAACAGGTCAATGACTGGGTTTTTGGGTGTGATATCTGTCAACAAGTTTGCCCATTTAATTTTGTGGCAATAAAAAAGAAAGTTAAGCCTCATTCTGATTTAAAAAATTTACCTATAATAGATAATGGATTAATTTCTATTGATTCAATTTTAAAAATTAGTAGTGATATCGAGTTTAAAAAACATTTTGGCAGTTCTGCGATTCTTCGAACAAAACGAAAAGGGTTAATTCGAAACGCGCTTGCTGTAAGTATTAATCAAGGATATTTGCCAGAAGTTTCACTAATTAAAAATCTTTTAAATGATAAAGACTTAATTGTTTCTAAATCGGCAAGCCAATTTGTTTTGTTATCTAAAGATATACATCCATCATTAAACACTGTACTTAATCAAGCGCTAGATGTCTGTAAACTATAGTGTTAGTATTTAAGTATATGAGTGTATATCAAAAGTTTTTCCCTAAAATAAGTGTACTGTTATTACCTGTGTTGCTAATCGCAGGATGTGCGCCTGGTTTGGGCACGACTTTTGAAGTTACTTATATTCCTTCCGTGCAAATTGAGTCTTCAGATCTGCTTTCTCTGCAAAAACTAGAAGGTCTTCCTTTTAAAGTTGGAACATTTACAGATGATAGATCGGACCAAAGTTCGGTACAGATTGATGGAAGAAAAGTACTAGTAAAAGGTACTCTTCCTCTATTAGCACAAGACTCTGTGCGAGAAGTTTTAAAATTAAGTAAAACAGAAAACTGCACAAACGATTGCATTACTATTTCTGGAAGTATTAAAGAATGGTCAATGAAGGTGACTCCTGATTTTCCTACGTCTACTGCAAAAGCAAATGTACAAATAGAAGTTGAGTTTACTTTTTCGGACGGCTACTCGATCGCAGGTCTTCCTTCTAAGCTTACTGGAAAGTCATCAGGAAGTAGCAACAAACAACATCCTTTGATGGATGAGTCTGATATGACTGATGTGTTTGGCGAAGCACTAAACGAAGCAGTAATTGGGTCGATGCTGCAGTTAGTAAAACAGATGTAATTTATTCTTTTAACGAGCTTCTAACAGCTTGTCTTAAGATAAAATTACGCTGAGCACCATCTGTGATTTCAACTAAACTGTCGTATAGTTTTGCATCTACAAGTAGCGCACCAAGAGTTCCGTTTCCATTTTTTAGCATCTCGGATGCTGCTTTTAAGTTTTTAGCAGCCTCATTGAGTTGAATTAACGTATTGCCAACGGATGCATCTTTGCTGTCTTTAAGCTCGCCAACCATAGTTTCTACTTCTTTAGCAGCTGTGCTTAGGCTTAAAGCAATTTCGCTTATTGATTTAACAGTTTTCTGACCTGATGGATCATATATCACTGCATTGGCTAGTCCTTTGCCATTTTTAACTTCTAACGCAATTGCACTAAGCGTTCCAACAAGCGCGCGAAATTCTTTAATACTAGCTTTTAAATCTTGAGCTCCATCTTGACCGATTGCTTCGGTTAGACCTTTTATATCAGAAGAAATAGATACAGTATTGTCTACAACTTTTGCAGCTTTTCCTAAAAGCTCGGAAACATCTCCATCAGATGATACGTTGAGAATGCTTCCTGCTGGAAGGACTTGTTCAGCTTTACCAACTGAAATACTTGCAAACTTATCACCAAGAAGACCTTGAGTTTCGAGAGATACTTTTGAATCTTCACGAATTCTATCAAGGAATCTTTCATTAACTGAAAGTGTGACTAAAATAGTAGAGTCAGGAGAAAACTCAATCTTTGCTACTCGTCCAATGATTACTCCACCTAGTCTAACAGGCGCACCTTCTGATAAGCCTTTTACATCTTTAAAAGAAACATAATAGTTAGCCTGAGAAGAAAAAATCTCGCGTTCTTTACCTAAGTAAAAAATACTAAAAATAAACAAAAACAGTGCAACTGAAACAAAGACTCCAGCTTTTAATGTATCAATACCTCTATTCATAATCAGCAAATCCAGAAATAAACGCTTTAACTTCTTCGTTTTGTTGTGACAGTAAGTCAGGTTGTCCATCTGCAACTATTACTCCCTGGCGAAGAAGCATCCATCTAGTCGAAATTCTTTGTGCGCTCATAATATCGTGAGTAACAATTAATGAAGTCATCCCTAGCTCTTTACGAAGGCGGATGGCCAAATCGTCGATTAATCGTACCGCGGTTGGATCTAGTCCGGTAGTGGGCTCATCAAATAGCATAATCTCTGGTGAGCTAGCCAACGCACGAGCTAGTCCTATCCTTTTTTTCTGTCCACCGGAAAGTTGGGGCGGAAACTTATTTATAGTTTCGGGCAAATCAACAACTTCAAGGCGCTCTTTTACTATTTTAGTAATTTTTGATTCGTCTTTTTCGCCGCGTTCTCGTAGTGGGTATGCAATATTGTCGTATACCGAAAGCGAATCAAATAGGGCTGCTCCTTGAAACAAAATTCCGACTCTTCTTCTTAGTTCGACAAGTTCTTCGTCAGATGCAGAATTTAAATCATAACCAAGAACATTTACATCGCCTTTAGTGGCAAAAAGTAATCCTATTACCAATCGCAAAATTACAGTTTTTCCGGCACCACTTGGACCTAACAATGTAACAGCTTCGCCCTTGTTTATAGAAAACGAAATATCTTTGTGGACTTCAGTTTGTCCAAAAGTCATACCAACGTTTTTAAACGTAATAATTGGCGATTGCTGATTATCGGAATAATTATTCATTGGTAAAAATTAAAAAATCAGCAGAAACTTGGTTAGAAAAAAATTTGCTACAAATATTACTATTGAACCAGTAACCATTGATGAAGTTGTTTGCATTCCAACACCTTCTGTTCCACCTCGGACTGTTAGTCCTTTAAAACACGCAATAGATACAATCAAAAACCCGAACACTCCGCTTTTAATTAGACCTTCAATTACGTCACGAATTTTTAAAGTGTACAGTAAAGATCTTGCATAAGTATAAGCTGTAATTTTTAGATCAAGTACACCAACAATTAGCCCACCATAAATTCCGACAATTATTGCGATCATTACTAAAAGAGGCATAACAATAACAGCGGCAACAACACGTGGTGTAACAAGTTTTGTTATTGGATTCGATCCTAAAGCTTTAATAGCGTCTACTTGTTCAGTAACAACCATTGACGCAAGTTCTGCAGTTATTCCAGCACCAACTCGTCCACATAACATTATTGCAGATAATACAGGACCAAGTTCTCGTGCTAATGCGAGGCCCACAACGTTTCCGATATAGTTTTTAGCTCCAAATCTGTGCAAACCGTATGCTGTTTGAAGTGCTAGTACCATGCCAGTGGTAATAGCAGTTAGAATAATAATAGGGACAGAATCAGCGCCAATTTTTACGATTTGCTTAAATAACTCTTTACGGCTAATACCATTTCGACCGATATCTTTTAAAATATCAATTATTAGCGAAGTGTATTCACCTAAAGCGCGAATTAAGGAAGGAATCTGTTTAACCATTTTTATTTAACGCACTCTAAAATTGGTGTAACAAGTTCATTAAGAGAAGTTTGATTTTTATTTGAAGTGTCTCTCCAGAACACAGAGTCAGTGACACATTCTTTTGCACGAGAAGATGCTGCCATTATATCAATTGGACGTTTATCAATTTCGGCTGTCCCGTAAATTAAATACAAGGTCTTATTTGTATCAGTATTTTTGTTTACATAACCTTCCGATTGAATAATCAGATTTTCAAACCCCGAAAGAAGTTGACGGCTAGTGGCTCTAGTTGGAACGTAATCGCGTACGTCACATTCTACTATTGTTGTTGCAAATACTGTTTGTCCACGAATGGTAAGTTTTGTAACTTGAGGGTCTGAACTTGCAGATTTAGGCAAGAGTTCTGATTGCACTAGGTCTGAATTGCACTCAAAGGTTGAAAGAGTAGGTGCAGGTCTTCCTGATGAGCACCCAGTAGTGGCTATAATAAACATAAGTGTCACAAGCTGGGCTTTGAGTATGTTGAAAGGTAGTTTAACCATCATTTTTTCACTAACGAATTTGCAATCGATAATCTATAGTAGTCCTAGATTTCATGATACACCTTTATAACGTTTTAAAGACTTATCCGCCACACCAGGTTGCTCTAAAGGACGTAACTTTACGTGTAGAACAAGGAGATTTTCTATTTGTGGCAGGTTCCAGCGGTGCAGGTAAATCAACGCTACTAAGGCTTCTATTCGGCGCTGAAAAAGCCTCACAAGGAGAAGTTGTAGTTGGGGGGCGCAATCTTACCAATTTAGACCCTCATTCGGTCATGTTATTAAGACGTGAAATCGGAGTTATATTTCAAGATTACAGACTTCTACAAAGAAGAACCGTTATAGACAATGTTGCTTTTGGTCTAGAAGTACGAGGAGTCTCTAAAAAAGATCGTCTCTCGGTTGCAAAACGGATGTTGAAAGCCGTTGGTCTTGCAGACAAACAAGATTGTTTTCCAATTACATTATCCGGAGGAGAGCAACAACGAGTTGCTATTGCTCGAGCACTAATACACAGACCACGTGTAATTTTAGCAGATGAGCCAACTGGTAACCTAGATCAGAGAATGACTGATGTAGTTTTTGATTTATTACTAGAAGCAAATGCCGCAGGCTCAACTGTAATTGTT
>JBILET010000355.1:0-2527 GCA_044351935.1 Bdellovibrionota bacterium | reverse complement strand
CATTCTCGCCTTCTTCGTATGGCGTCCCCGTCAGCTCGGGAGTCTACAACTGATAGTTTATCTGACCCACATCGAACGCACTGCATCGGATTTTTTCTTTTTAATTATTTAACTAAACGATGTCTATATAACGGAAACCCTGAAGACAATTCGGACACTGCGGCACGAACTTCTGCTAATTTTTTATCATCGTTTCTATTTTTAATTGCATCAAAAATTAGCGACGCTACTACTTTCATCTGCTCTTCTTTCATGCCTCTTGTAGTTAATGCAGGAGTTCCCATTCTAAATCCACTACAAACTGCAGGTGGATTTGGATCGTAAGGAATTGTATTTTTATTCCCTGTGATATGAACTTTATCGAGGCATTCTTGAACATCTTTTCCAGTTACACCAAGTGGAGTTACATCAACTAATACTAAGTGAGAATCAGTTCCACCAGAAACAACCGAAAATCCAAGCTTAATTAACTCTGCTGATAGTGCTCTTGCGTTTGCAATAACTTGAGTTGCATAGGTCTTAAAATCTGAAGATGAAGCTTCTTTAAAACATACAGCTTTAGCAGCAATTGTATGCATGTGAGGACCACCCTGAAGACCTGGGAAAACTGATTTATTTATAGCTTTGCTGTGGACTTCTTTACCCATAATTAATCCCGAGCGTGGTCCACGTAGAGTTTTATGAGTAGTAGTTGTTACTATATCAGCATATGGAGCTGGGGTTGGATATACTCCTGCAGCTACTAAACCTGCATAGTGTGCGATGTCCGCAAAAAGGATTGCTCCTACTTCATCGGCTACTTTTCTAAAAAATGCAAAATCAATTGCTCGTGAGTATGCTGATGCTCCGGCAATTATCATTTTTGGTTTATGTTCGCGAGCTAATGACAAAACTTCGTCGTGATCAATTAAGTGAGTATCTTTGTTAACTCCATAAGCAACCACTTTGTAGTGTTTGCCAGAAAAGTTAACTGGATGTCCGTGAGTAAGATGTCCACCATGATCTAAGCGCAAGCCCATGATTGTATCACCACGATTTAGAAGTGCTTCGAAAACAGCTTCGTTAGCTGTTGCACCAGAGTGTGGTTGAACGTTTGCAAACTCAACACCAAAGAGAGCTTTTGCGCGATTAATTGCTATTTGCTCAACTTGATCAACTACTTCACAACCTCCGTAGTATCTTTTTGAAGGAAGGCCTTCGGCATATTTGTTTGTCAGAATAGAGCCACAAGCTTCTAAAACGGCTTCTGACACGAAGTTTTCACTTGGTATCATCTCTAGGCCGTATTCTTGGCGATGAGTCTCTTTTTGAACTAAATTAAAAATTTCTGAATCGGATTGTTGAAGGGAAAGTGTTGAAACCATAAGGGTTATTGTAGATCAATAAAGTACAAAAAAAAACGTCTGCTTCCCCTCAAATAGAAAGGAAGGCAGACGTGTACAAATTTAGACAACAGTCAAAAACTGCTGCTTAAATTGCGATTGTTTTAATTATGACTGTTTACCAGTTACGTATTTGATTACGTCGTCTACAGTTTGAATCTTTTCAGCATCCTCATCAGGGATTTCAAGATCGAACTCTTCTTCAAGAGCCATGATCAATTCAACGATATCAAGCGAGTCCGCGCCTAAATCTTCGATGAAAGAAGCTGTAGGAATAACTTCCTCCATGTTTACGCCTAGCTGCTCAACGATAATACTTTTTACACGCCCAGCGATTTCTTCAGCAGATGCCATTTTATTTAACTCTCCTAATAACTGCTCAAACGACCTAAACCGCCCAAGCCTATAAATGTTGAAAAACACGGATAAAAGACTTTTTGTAGCCTTTAATCTTGTTCCCCCTAATCTTTTAGGCTTGGAGGAACATCAAGCCGGATATTTTATCACAACGCTGCCAAATAGTGAAAATTTCACCCCCAACAACGCGTGCAGGTAAGGCTATGATAAAATTGAGGTTTTGGTCAATGGGGTGGTTTTTTTCTATAAATTTGGGGTGTTAAGTCCATTTAATTTAGTAATTTCTCGGTACAAGGCGACAATTCTACTAGCTACCACCGATGGCAATACAACATTACGCCCAACTCCTAAGCTATCACCTGTAATATTTCCTTTACCTTTTGCTCTTTTACCAACATTTTCCTCTGATACTTGGACATATCTTGAGTGAATTCCTGTAAGCTTAGTTCCTATAGCCTGAGGGTTTATATCAATAATGCCATTGGCATAGTGTGTTAAATTAAATTGATCAGTTTTAACGTCTACAGACATAGGCATTACTCGATGGGTATGGGTTTTGGAAAGTTCCTGGATTATGGTTTGTCCTTGTTGAATAGAAAAATCAACTAAATGCCCCCATAGGATATTGTATAGATTAAATGAGATTAACTCTCGGATATGCCGATTTTTACGCAACATTTTACGAACGTCATCTAAAGGCATTTCCAAAACCTCGACCATGTTGCGATCGCACATCAACATTTCTTGTTTAATTGAATCCAATTGCTCTGGGGTAATTAAATTAAAAA
>JBILET010000353.1:0-2537 GCA_044351935.1 Bdellovibrionota bacterium | reverse complement strand
TTTGCAATTTCGCAAATCAGAACTTTGCCTACCGATCCAGAATTTTCGACAGCTGTTTTGAAAATGATATTAGATAGTATTGTACTAGTTGCTAGTGGTCTTGTGCTGTTTGTATTAGTTGCTCCTAAGAAAGTACTAAGTTGTTTAATTTTTATTATTCCTGTAATAGCCGTTTCGGTGCTTTCTAGTTTTGCTTATTTGCCAAATCTAAAAGTGATGCTTGACCACGGAACGACATGGGCTCCTCGTGCCGCGATAATTTGGAGCTTGATACCAGCACTTGGAATATTGGTGGTCACAAAACAGTCTAATTTAAACCAAATATCTAAAAAATATAGATTAATCGCAGTAAGTTTATTTCTAAGCTTAGCGCTACAAGGTTATTTTTTAACCACAAAAGTAAACTATCATTTATTATCCCAAATCTATAACGTTTATACGGGAAATCTGCTTATTAATTTTCTATCAGAAAGAGAAAATAATTTCTTGTCCTGTATTTCAAAAAATATACCTGCATCAACTACGGTTGCTACTCACGGGTCTTTGGCAGCATTATTTCACCGCCATGATATCGTTTTTACAAATTCAATAAGTAACGCTTACAAAAGACCAGAATTAATTGTTTGTGAGTCAAATAACAGATTGCCTTGGGAATATGACTGTAATCAGTCGTACGAAAAATATAAACAAGACGAAAGCATTTTTACTGTGACAGTTGAAGGGATTAAAGCTGCTTCACAGCCTCAACATAAAAGTGTTCTCAGAAAGTGTTTTCTGAACAAGTAAATTTGAAATCTACTTAAAAATATTTGCCCACTAGTTATAGAAGCTTAGCGTTAGCCAACCATCCAGCTAACACAACAAGCACAACAGGCAAAAGTCCAGCAACAACGGGGTGCTTCACAGCTAATTTGTACACTATGGCAATCCAGCCACCAAGAATTACCCAGATTAGAATTTTCAAATAAACCCAATTTGGCAAAGAGGCCATGATCCCAAGTTTGGCTAACATGCCAAACCCAGCGACTAACATAATAAAAATTCCAATACCGTGAAGCATGCCGATTGGCTTTTTTAGCTTGGCAGGTTTTTGACCTTCTAAGTAAGTTGCAAAGCTTGCTCCACCAAGAGCAAACAAAACAAGACCTAAACCTAAGAAGTGAAGAGAATGATAGAATTGGTATGACATAGGTAATTTGTTAACGCCTGTGGATTATTTACCATCAGTGGCAGGTTTCGGTTGAACTTCTGAAACTCTTTTAATAATACGGCCTTTGCTTAAGTCGTAAGGGGAAATTTCGACTGTCACGCGGTCACCAGGTAGTACTCGTATGTAAAAACGACGCATTTTACCGGCCAGATAAGCAATAAGCTCGTGCCCGTTATCACAGACAACGCGAAACGTGGTGTTTGGAAAACACTCCTTAATTACACCGTTCATCTCGATTCCGTCTTTGCCCATAGATAAAAATGCCCCTGCTTGATATAAACTTGGGTGAATTATCTATCTAAAGCGTTTTTTAAGCAATCTTCATGGACCAACAAGTTCCAGATAGCATAGGCAAGTATAAAGTTAACGGGGTGTTAGGCACCGGGGCGATGGGTACTGTTTATAGTGGTTTTGACCCCGCAATCGACCGACCAGTTGCCATAAAAGTTATTAGATCTATAGCATCGCACCCGTACATGGACGAAAAATCGTGTCTTGAGCGATTTCGAATTGAAGCAAGAGCCGCTGGAAATTTACGTCATCCAAATATAGTAACTATATTTGACGTTGATACTGACGAAAAACCTCCATACTTAGTAATGGACCTTATAGATGGTGTGGGCCTTGATACCATTATCGAAAAAAATGGACGATTAGATCCGTATGATGCTCTGTATTATTTGTATCAAGTTGCTCAAGCATTAGATCACGCTCATAAAAAGGGAATCATCCATCGTGATATAAAGCCAAGTAATATTTTAGTTGATAAAAATGGTCAGGCATTTGTCCTGGATTTTGGAGTCGCAACAATTTCTGGCAAAACTAATTTTGTTGATATGCAACCGGATGCTCCGGTAATGGGATCTCCTGCATATATGTCCCCAGAGCAAATTTTAAACGAGGAGCTAGATGCGCGTGCCGATGTATTTAGTTTAGGTGTTGTTGCATTTGAATGTTTAACTGGTGAGCGTCCTTTTGCCGGCGAGAACTTTACAATTGTTGCCAAACAGATCCTTAAGGGTGAAAGATCTTCACTAACTGATAGTCTTCCTAATTTTCCACTGCAGGCCGAAAGCGTTTTCGAAAGAGTTTTTTCAAGAGAAAAATCCAATAGATTCCGAGACGCCACATCGTTGATATTGGTACTGGCCGATGCTTTGAATATAAAAAATCCTAGTGCAGGATCTGTGGCTATAAGAGGATACAGTTTTAAAATTGGAGGCGATGAAATTAGCAATCGCTACAAAGAAGTCGCGCCTGATCCAAATACATTCCATAAAAGAAATGAGATTCAAATTCAAACGGAATTTTCTACTGTTGGTTTAGC
>JBILET010000352.1:0-2538 GCA_044351935.1 Bdellovibrionota bacterium | reverse complement strand
GACGCAATCGTAAAAATCGAAGGCAAATTCACAAAAGATTATTCGATGATTGATGCGGTCCGAAACTTAAGAGGCCCAAAAGGCACACCGGTTACAATTACTTTGTATCGCAAATCTTCTAGTTCTACATTTGATGTAAAATTAGTCAGAGACATAATCCAAGTTAAAAGTGTTAAAAGCAGAGTAATAGACGATGGATTTGGTTATGTGAAAATTAGCCAGTTTGTTGAATCTACAGGCGATGATCTATTCATGGCGTTAAGACGCATAGAGAAAGAATCGCCATCAAAAACAATAAACGGATTAATTTTAGACCTAAGAAATAACCCGGGCGGATTATTAAACCAAGCGATAAGAGTAGCTGATACATTCCTGAAGGAAGGTGTTATTGTTTATACGGACGGTCGTGTTGAGTCTCAAAAGCAAAAGTTTTTTGCACAAAGTCGTGGTACTGAAGAAAATTACCCAATAGTGGTTTTAGTTAATAACGGGTCTGCGAGTGCAAGCGAAATTGTTTCTGGCGCATTAAAAGAAGATGGTCGTGCCGTTTTAGTTGGTACTAGGACCTTTGGTAAAGGCTCCGTCCAAACTGTTAGTAGATTAGATAATGGTGGAGGATTGTCTTTAACTACTGCTTTGTATTACTTAAAAAATGGTGAATCAATTCAGTTAAAAGGTGTTACACCTGATATAGAAATTGAAAATCCAGTTATTGCTCCTAAAAAGGCACAAACTCCAAATAGTAACGATAAACAAGTTCAGGATTCTGTCCGAGAAGAAAGCTTACCTGGTGCAATATTAAATCCTAACGGGGACTCTTACGAGTCAGATAGTGTGCCCAATAATCAAGAACGCAATGTGGATCCTGCCGATAGGGACGGGTCATCTGCTGGTAATGATGCCGAAAATCTACGTATAGATTACGAAAAAGAGCCGATTGAAAGTTGGCTTAAAAAAGATCCTCAGATGGCAAAAGCTATGGAAGTCCTTAAGGGCTACTAACCACACAGACTCCTTCGCTAAAAAGATAGCTACTTAAAGGTTATTCTTTGTGAGATGATCCTACTCTTATGTCGCGCTTTTTTTCTACCAAAGCACTAATTGGTTTTGTTTTTTCTTTCTTGCTGTTTCTGTACGCGCTTGTTTTGGTGGCTGGAACTTTGAAGTTTTCCTTTAACTCAAATAGCACCAAAGGAACAGTTTCGATAGGTTTAGCGGATAAGCCATATATTGCGTTTTCAGATACATCCGGGAACAGTCATATTAAGCCGCTTAGTAGCATTTTTTCTGGTACATTGTCAGATGGCCAAGTCGTTTCTATTTTGTACAACTCACGCAATCCAGCTGAATTAAATATCAACTCATTTTTATTTCTTTGGGCGATTAATCTTGCAGTCCTATTTATTAGCGGTGTTTTATTGATACTTTCTTTGATGTCTTTTAACTGGCCGGCCATAATTGAGCTGATTACAGGTAAGCCTTACGAGCCATCAGGAAAACAACGAAGTTCAAATTATCGTGAGCAAGATGGAAATAGAACTTTTGATTCTGTTAGCTCTCCTTCTGAGTTAAGTACTGCTCAAGCAAGTAAATTAAATCTTAGTCCAGAGTTTGCTAGTAATATATTTGGAATCTTAAAACCCTTAGTGGACGATCCCGAAGTGTCGGACATTATAATGGCAAGTCCAAATAAGATTTTTGTTAAGCGGGGAAGCAAAATTATAAAAAGTGATGTTGTTTTTCCTAGTACTTCTAGATACGAAGAAGTTATCGATAGGATGCTAACGGTTGCTGACACTACGTTTTCTATCGCAAAACCAATTGTTGATGGAATGGTGAACCCTATGGTTCGTATCCACGCTGTGCATGAAGTGTTGTGTGAAGAAGGCCCATACGTCACGTTAAGAATAAGTCGTCTTAATTCTTTGAAGTTTCAAGATTTATGTCGCTCTACAATGGCTCCTCGTGAAGTATATAATTATCTTCGAGGTGTTTTATTAACTGGTCATACCATTTTAGTCGCTGGTGAAGTCGGAACTGGTAAAACATCTTTAATCCGAGGTCTTGCTGCCACCATTCCGGAGCGAGAAAGTATTCTTGTTATCGAAGATACTCCAGAAATCAAAATCGAACATCCAGTTGTTCGTTACGTTAGGACTCGAGCTTCGAACGTAGAAGGGGTTGGTAAGGTTTCTCCGGGGGAATGTATCAAGGCCGGAATGCGTATGGCCATGAATAGAATAATTTTTGGTGAGATTCGCGATCCTGAAGCTGCTGAGTCCTTTATTGATGTATGTGTATCGGGGCACCCTGGTATGTCTACTATTCATGCTCGATCTGCAAGTGATGCTGTTGCTCGACTTGAACTATTTTTAGCAAGACAACAAGCAGGTGTTGAAAGATACGCTTTGCGAGAACAGATAGCTTCTGCCGTGCAAGTAGTTGTTCATACAATTATGTGTAGTGAAACTAATCAACGAAGAATTGACGAAATTATCGAATTAAAACCCGGAGTCGAAAATCCAGTTGAGCAACAAG
>JBILET010000351.1:0-2556 GCA_044351935.1 Bdellovibrionota bacterium | reverse complement strand
ACCAGTAGTGCTATTTCCAGTGACGATATCAAGAACTCCATCATTATTGAGATCTGCTAACTCAATAGAGGTTGTCCCATAGTCAGTTGTCATGTAAGAAGTAGCAGCACCAAATGTGCCATCACCAAGACCGAGCCTCACAGTTGTATATCCATCAGGACCAGGCTGAGACCCAGCCGTGACAAGGTCTAATATTCCATCGCCGTTTAGATCTCCTAATGCTGTCTGGTTAGTTTGAGTAGGTTCGGTAGAGTATGTAGTGCCCGCCCCAAAGGTTCCATTACCCAGCGCCCCGCCTAGTGATGATTGAAGACTTCCATCTGTTCCAAATCCAAGTTGCAATCTAAGTCCATCGGACATCGATCCATCGAACAAATTTAATCCATTAAATTTTGCAGATCTGCTTACTCTAAAATACTCTTTTGCTAAGGCTTGGGCTTCTGCATCAAGTGATTCTCTTTGAGAATTACTAAGTGCGCCATTTGCAGCCTGAGTACTTAATTCACGAATCCTTGTAACAATTTCGGTTAAATTGCTAACTGTTGATTCAGCGATAGATAACAAGCTTTGCCCATCATTGCCGTTTAAAATTCCTTGTGAGTAAACTTTATTTTTAACGTTTAAATCATTAGCAATTGCAAGACCTGCGGCATCATCACTTGCTTTATTGATGCGCATTCCAGATGAAAGCTGTTCATATAGGTTATTTGCAGATGCAGTTGCATTGCCCAGCCTTCGCTGTGCCATTATTGATGAGATGTTAGTCCCAAGTTTTACAACCACTGCACTAGTTCCGTCTAATGACTTAAAAACTTACTCTTCGTGAGTAAATAAAAAACTCTAACACTAAATAAGCAGTTAAAGCTTCTCATCATCATAAGTCGAGCAACTTTAACAACTAATGTATATTGGGGGACTAAATAGTATAAAAGTCAGTATCTAGTGATAATAGTTGCACATTTTTTACAGCAAATTGCACATCTATTAGTGAAAAATCACTGCCATCCATAGCGAGTAGTAATTTTTATTAGAGCCGATATTAACAAACCACCCCCAACTAATGTCGCTAGATAAAAGCCTCCTATACTTTCATAAAGAAGATATATATTAAGCGATGCGATGATTATGCAAATAATATATCCAATTATTTTAACAACAAATGAATTTGTAAATTCGGACATATATTTTTGATCGCTTGTAAAATGAATTAGCGGAAATATTGCGAATGGAAGTTGCATCGATAATACAATTTGCGAAATAACCAATAACGCCACGGTACCTTTACCATCGGATGCGTGAATTACGATCATTGCAGGGATAATTGCTAATCCTCGAGTAATTAAGCGTCGAATCCAAGGTTTAAGACGAATGCGTAAGAATCCCTCCATTACAATTTGCCCAGCAAGGGTCGCTGTCATAGTTGAAGATTGACCCGATGCTAATAGCGCCAATGCAAATAATACAGCTGATGCACTACCCAGTGTATCACGCAGAAGCATGTGCCCCTGCTCTAGTTCCTCTACAACAATTCCAGCTTTAAAAAATACTGCAGCTGCAAGAATTAAAATGGCAGCATTAACAAAAAACGCCATGCTTAAAGCTAAAACAGTATCAATTGAATTGTATTTTATTGCTTCCCGAATTTCACTTGGGCTATCACCTGTTTTCCTAGTTTGCACAATACTAGAATGTAAATATAAATTATGGGGCATCACAGTCGCCCCCAATATTCCTAACGAGATCAACAACGCATCTATATCAGGAACTTTAGGAACAACCATACCTACAGCAACTGCAGCCCAATCGGGTGAAGCAATATAAAGCTCGTATACAAAACTAAATAATATCGTTGCCAAAAGAGTAAGAATTATGGCTTCAATTTTTCTAAAACCAAATTTCATGAATGCCAAAAGTAGCAAAACGTCAAAACCTGTTATTAAAACACCTAACTCGAGCGGTATTCCAAATAAAAGATTTAAAGCAACTGCCGAGCCAATAACTTCTGCAATATCACAAGCTATAATTGCAAGTTCACATAAGAACCACAGAATAAGCGCTGTCGGTTTAGAGTAATAATCACGACACGCCATAGCCAAGTCTTTTTGAGTAACAAGTCCAAGTTTTGCACACAAAATTTGTAAAAATTGTGCCATTAAATTTGATACAAGTATCACCCACAACAATGTATATCCGTAGCGTGATCCTCCTGCTAAATCCGTTCCCCAGTTTCCAGGGTCTATATAACCAACGCTGACTAAAAACCCAGGGCCAGCAAAAGCCAAAAATTTTCTAAATGAAGTTACATTAGTAGGTATTGATATACTTTTAAAAACTTCTGGAAGCGATCTGAAAATAGTTACACGATGCATATAATTATAATGGCGATTGTAGCCACGGCTACATTACCACATATTTTTGCACATAATTGTAGCCTTGGCTAATATTTTATTAACCTACTATAGGTCTATTAATCTGTAATTTTTTAAAGAATCTAAGAGGATATTAGGAGCAATATATTCTATTACTCCAACTTGGCCACAAGGTTTTCTTGTATAT
>JBILET010000350.1:0-2560 GCA_044351935.1 Bdellovibrionota bacterium | reverse complement strand
CTTGATGGGACATCGGTAAACCGTAACAATTCGGGAACTGTAACCAAAAAAACTGTTGAAAAAAATAAAACTTTCAACGATCTCATCCCTGATAATACTAATATTGAAAGTAAAAAAATCATCTCTGTAAGCGCAAAAGATGAAGGATCTATGAATGAAATATAGCTAGCTGTTATCGCCCCTGCTATCCCAGAAAAAAATGCTGCAATTATAAATGCAACCATACGACATCGACCAGAACTTACTCCCACAGAAGAAAGCCCTTCTTCAAATTCAGATTGCGCAACAAGGAACAGCTTTAAAGATGATCTATTTAAACACCAAATGATACTGACGCAAAAAAGCCAAACAACTAACACCAATAAAAGAAAAGTTAAGTTTTGCTCCAAAACCAATCCGAATACACTTGGCCTAGGAATTCCGGTCACACCCAACACTCCGTGAGTCACAGACCTCCAGTTAATCAATACACTTTGAATTACCAAAGCAAAAGCAAGCGAAGCAACTGCAAAATAATCTGATTTTAATCTTTGTGAGATCAACACTAATGGAATTGCAACTAATACTGAAACAACAGGAGCTAGTAAAAAAGCCCACCAAAAATAAACCTGATAATCAGTTGTAAGAATTGCAACAACATATGCGCCTACAGCAGCAAGAGAAATTTGCGCCAGATTAAATAAACCACCCCACCCCATAACAATTAGTTGCCCCATCGATAGTATCGAGTAGTACAAACAGATTATTGCTATATGTATTAAATATTCGTTCATTATCTAAATTATACCTATGTTGAACGAATAGCTGTTGAAAAAATACCTTCAGGCCTTATTAACAGAACAATAAGAATTATTACGAATGCAAAACTGTCTCGATAACTTGCAGGCAAACTAAAAGAGCCCAAATCTAGGCCTACACCCATATTTTCTATTATTGCTAATAAAAATGCTCCAAAAATTGCCCCTCGTATATTCCCAAGACCCCCAACAACGACAGCCGCAAATGCTTTTAACATAATAGAGGATCCAAACATCGGCTGAATATTAGTTTCGAATCCAAGACAAATCCCTGCTATAAATGCCAATCCAAGACTAATAATGAAAGTATTCGTCGCGATTTTTTTACTATTTACACCGACAGAAGACAGAGCTACAGGTGACTCGTTTAAAGCACGCAACCTAGCACCAAAAACTGTATATTTTGTAATGAAAAATATTACTGCTCCTATTAGTAACGCTGAGGTAATAATAAAAATCTGAGTTGTTGTGATAAAAATATTCCCGAATTGAAATGGCAAAGAAAAATTTGTTGTAAGCGATAGAACATTTACACCAAATATCATACTAATAATTGCTTCTAGAATAATTGAAAGGGCTAAAGTAGTTACAAATGCTAATATTGGATTAATTTTTACAAACGGATCTATAAACAGATTCGCTATTAAAGCTCCAAGCGGTATAGCCGCTAGAAGTGTGCAAGTGATTGCACCTGGTATAGACAAAGCCAAAATCTGATAAAAAAAGTAAAATAAATAGCCTCCAAGCATTATTAAATGCCCATGAGCAAAATTTAATACTCGATGTGAACAAAATGTTATCGCTAATCCAGTAGCAGCAAGAGCGTAGATGCTACCAGTGATAAGTGAATTAACTAATATTTGAGGTAATATCGATCCCAAAGTAGTTACTAGTGATATCCTTGTCCAGATGGATCGACTTCTTCATCATCTAACAGATCAAGTATCTGAGTTGGCACAGGAGATTGATTTCTTGATTGGAATACAACGTGAGTATCAACTTTGCTCATCACATCTTTTGCCATGGAATACACGACAAGAAATTTATAAGTGATAAGAATCGCTAATGCACCAAGAGAACAGATCGCAACAGAAATCATCGAAGGTAAAAGCGATCTATCAAAATAACTAAAAATACCAGAAAGCAGAAGAACCACCGATGGTATAAAATATAGGCCAAACTTTGTTGCAAATTTTTTGGATGAATTAAGTCCGGCCTTAACAACATTAAGTCTTGTGGTTATAGACTTAATTATATTTAGGTAAGCTTGTTTGATGTGAGCAGTGTTCAGCACAGGCAAATTATACGCTTCACCAGAAAAGTACTCAACCTAGATTATTGACCACCCCCCTATTGAGTATTATCCGCAACCACAAGTAATATACCCAATAATATGGATATTTTAAGCACCATCAAACTAGACATCTGGGTTATTCAGACACTTGCAATGATCCTAACGGCAATACTTATGCCTAAGTTCACAGTTTCGGGTCCCATAAGCGCTCTTATTGCAGTGATAACCTTGTCGGTTGTTAATACTCATTTATGGGATGCTGCTCTATTTTTCTCTGTGCCAGATTCAATCACTCTACACGCAGCAACACTAATAATTGCTAATGGAATTATATTTTGGATTCTTGTAAAAATTTTGCCAGGAATCGATACACAAGGATTTATTGCTCCACTACTAGCCCCAATAATATTCACTGTTATATCTGTGTATTTACATCAGATGAGCCCAAAAATTCCTTGGGATCAATTGC
>JBILET010000349.1:0-2568 GCA_044351935.1 Bdellovibrionota bacterium | reverse complement strand
CCCGAGACTCTGATTTATAAACAATATGCATAATCAATAAATTAAAAATTAAATCGGCGTATTAAGATTTTGAAATGCTTTTACACCAGGAAAAATATACGAGAACGCACCAAGGAACAAGTTTTGAAGAGCATCAAGTCCACCTAGCGACCATGTAATAAGCGAAATCATCAGCAAAACATGCATTGCAAGCACATACACAATACCTATACCAAAACCACCATAAAGACGACTAAAGTCAGTTTGCCCAGGGTGAATATCGCGTAGACCACACAATGTATCGATTCCATAGCCAATACCAACTAAGGCTATTAAGGATGTTTGATACTCGAAAAGTGGATATATGCCACCGGCCAAACACAGCAATGTGCAAAGCGGAAGGGAATATGGAGCAAGAAAAATAAACGCATTATAACTTTGTGTATCTTGCGTAAAGGAATATTCAAATAGACCTTCTTCTTTGCCAATTTTAAATCCCTTAGGAGAATTACCAGCAAGAATTGCTACGATTGCGTGTTTTATCTCGTGTAAAAAAACACTTAAGTAACCTGTAATAAAAAATGCGGCAAAAAAACATCCTAACAAAAATCCGCCAATTAATGCGGCAAGTCGATCGAAGTAATAGTTATTAAAAACATACCAAACAGATCTGATGCAACCAATCGAGACGGCAACTAGAAACAGCAATGCCGCAAAGAAAATTAAGTCTCCGGCTCGGCTCTTAGTTTTCTTTGCGGCATTCACAGCCGTTAAGTGTACAGTAAAATAATTTAAAAGAGCATCTTTAAAAGTTTTTCTGCTACTGCTTTGCTAGAGACATCATAAATTCCGCTTCGAACCATGGCTTTTAAGTTTTGAACTTTTTCAGCTCTTGCTAGATCTTCATCATCTTCGTACTCCAAGATTGAAGTCCTAGTAGCAAGTTCTTCAGTTAATTCTTTTATTAAGTCTTTAGCTTCCATTTTTTACTCCTAATTTAGTATCCCTATACTTTCTCTCTTATGAATATAGCTATCGTGTACAATTTTGTATTTCTTTAGCTTTTTTTGTACAAAAATGTACATTTTTTATTTTAATATCTAACTACATGAAAATATTGGTAAATTTCATCATTTAAGTTGATTAAATTAAGGTATTTCGCAAAATTTGTACCAATATTAAAATCGTTTTCTAAGTTTTATTTTTTTTCTTAGGTTTTCTAGTTATGCATAGGTTTTTTAAGTCGGTCACATACTTATTGCTTTTTTTTGGTTTTGTTAATTCCAATTCACATGCCCTTACTATAGAAGATTTTGCTGGTAGTGGAGTTGTTGATTGTGAAACTCTTTTCGATAGAGTTGATAATACTATCAACAACGACGGCTCTATAGGGGGGAATCTTAGATTATCCTGTATTAAGACTGCCAGTGCCCCAGCATCTGGACCACTATTAAGAGGGAGGACAGGCGGGTTTGGAAGATATGCCCATTCCCAGGAGGCTTCCGTAAGAGGAAATACATATCTTCAATGGGGTATTAATCGTTTTGGTTCAAGTCCTGTGCTACCAAGCTTACCTTCCATAGATTTGATGCAAGATTCAGGCACGGCGATCATTATAAAAAGTCCGTATCTCGACTGTCCGCTCGGAAGTAATATAAAAGTAACTCTGACTGTTTATGACTCAAGGAATTCCACAGGAAATCGATATTCCTTTTATGAGAAGCCCATATCTTGCCCTGTTTCCGGTGACTTTGAATTTAGCTTTTCTGATGCCAATTGGATTCATGTTGACGGAGGAACTGACTTTCGTCATACCAGTGCTATTACACTAGATGTTGAGTCTGCATCCCCTGATTCCGATCTATCATTTGGTCAAGTTTTAACGAACGGTTTATGCCCCAATGTTCCAGATCCTATAACTGGTATTGCGTGTACTCCTACTCCGACGCCTACACCAACAGCAACTAATACACCAACGGCAACCCCGACGAGTACACCTACGTTAACTCCTACGTTAACTCCAACTCCAACGGTGACTCCTACATTTACATCAACTCCAGAGCCAACTGCCACTCCGACTGTGACTCCAACAAGCACACCTGGTACTGTTACAAATCTTTGCACTAGGGTTTCTCCGACTGCTGATATGTTGGCTATTGGGAATACTTTGAATACATCAACAAAAGCGATCAGCAATATAATCAAAGCAGACATCTTGCGTGCTTCAAAAACAACAAAATGTAAGCGCACTGTTAATACAAAAACTCTTCAGCAATACATAAGAACAACTGAAGCGGCTATTAAGCGAGAAGTTAGTAGAAACATATTGCAGTCCGTTGAGGTATGTGGAACCGATTGCGTTAAGGTTAGTTTCTTAAATGAAGTTGGTATCGTTAAGGATATGCTTAAGAAGTACGGTAATACTGCTAAATCAACTGCAAGAAAAGTTGCAGCGTGTGCCAAGTCAGTAAGAAGACCAGGTACAGCGTCAAGCTCGTCTACACTTAATAAAGTTACGAGCGCAATTAATAAGCCGGTTAAAGTAGACTGTACAGTTTGCCCTAACTAAGCAGCCATTGCTTGAAGGCT
>JBILET010000026.1:0-9756 GCA_044351935.1 Bdellovibrionota bacterium | reverse complement strand
CATCAATTGGGACATTTACATATTGATGGGATTCGGACTCGGTATTGTTGTCGGTCAATCCGCCATCGACGGTTTGGTCATATCGGTAACTACCTACCCGCAGATCATTAAATACAACTCGTTCCTGATTATTTTTTCTTTTATAAACAGACCCACTGCCAGAGGATGTGGAAAAGCTGTGGATATCTTTTAAAAGAAATGAACAGTAATACGGATTTGGGAAGCCAGGCACGCGCATTCGTAATGCTCTTCTGGCATTTTTTTTAAGAATCGGAATAATTTTTTCGATAGCCGCCCTCTGCAGCATATACGATCTATTTTACAGGATTAGATCAGGCGGCCGCAAAAAAGTTTGAAGGGGTTTTTAATTAATTATTTCAGTAAGTTAGATTGGAAGTTGGCGCACTTAGGTTGTGAAAAAAGTTATCCACAGTTATCACAAGATACAACAAGGTTATCCACAATCTTATCTCGAAAATTATCTAATAATATTATGTTGTTAAACACGAAATCCCCAGCTCCAAAAGGATCAATTTTTTCAACATTGTTAGAAATTACCTTTGGGCCAGATTTTTGCTTAATATATACAACGATATTGGTAGCTGTTACTTGAGAATTGTTTCTAACCAAAACCTTAAGCTGGCGAAGCTGCTGATCGTACTCTGCGTTATTAACAGCTAATTTTGCCTGTCTACAATTAAAATTATACCTGGCTCTTACTTCCTTAAACCCATCAGTACAAATAACAGAGCCGTCACTATCAGGCCCTGCTGCGCAATCAGTGCCACCATGAGCAAAACAACTTGCTGGCTGCTGTTTTGGGTCTAATTTTGCCCCGTTCGAGAGCATTACTTCACTATTATTAGGCGTATATCTAGCAAGAGGGGTCAAATCAAGCTTAACAGAGGCCAAAGGATCCTTGGGCTTATCTGTATAAACAATAGAACCATCAGCGCGTTTTTCGGCAAAAATTGGGCCTGACTGTGCGTGTCCGTGAATAGAGCAAATCAAATTTGCAAATACTAGAACGATTTTGAAGATAAAAAAGTATCTATTCACTATCAGTCTTCATTAAAACATTAATTGAAGTTACTATCACTAACTGTGAACAAACATCAACTGCTAGAACACCTTTCCTCTGAAGTTTATTGTCGTCTTCGTCCCTCCGGAAGTCATGGAGTCGGAGTTTTTGCTGTAAGAGACATTCCTGCTGGCACAGATCCATTTCCAGGAGCCTTTGATGGTGAATATGTCGAACTATCTGACGAAGATTTAAAAGAAATCCCTGACGGCGTTGTTGCTATGATAAAAGCATATTGTGTTTTCGAAGACGGTGTTTGGCTGGTACCCGAAACTGGTTTAAACAAAATAGATGTTTCTTTTTTCTTAAATCACTCTAAGAATCCAAACGTACGTACTCATGATGGTGCTACATTTTTTACTACAAGAAACATATCTAATGGTGAAGAATTATTAGTAGATTATGATTCTTACAGTGAAGGATTAAAGGGCTAGATTACCTAAGATAAATGTCGACTTTGATAGAAGTTATAGGATGGTATGGTGTAGTTGCAATTATTGCTGCCTATTTTTTAAGTAGTTTTGGCAAAATCTCGACGCAATCTACAATCTATCAATTATTAAATCTTACCGGCGCAATAAGTGTTGTAGTTATTTCTGTTGCCAATTTAACTTGGCAACCGGCTGTTTTAAATATGATATGGGCAGTCATTGCAATGATTGCACTTATAAAAATCAAAAAAACAACTAAACCAATAATTTAATTTTTATTTAAATTCATAGATCCAAATTGATCCACCTATGGTTTTGATAGGTGTATAACTAGTTAACCAATTATTGTGTTTGGATGGTTTTTCTTGCGATTCAAGTTGTCCATACACTAACCAATTAGCACTAATTGCATACAATCCAGGCGATGGCGGCCCATCCCAATCACTTTGACTAACGACTTCTCGCTTTATACCGTAATTATCAGGATTATCTTGACCCTGATAAAGCATTCTAACTTTGGGATTTCCTCTTTCTCTAAGATAAGCAGAAAGACGAGGCAAATTTTGTCCCGCATCAATGCTGGCATCATTTACCCAAAATATGCCATCAGTTGGGGAACCAATAAACTCGTTAAAATAGGCCATTTCATCAGGAAAAATTTTAGCAACGCGATATATATGTAAAAGCATTAAACCGACTAGAAAGTAAGAAGCTAATTTATTTTTGTAAGAGTAAATTTTAGCCGCAGCAATGCCGCAAAACACATAAAGGATAGGTAAACATGGCAATAAATATCTAGAACCCAATGGTAGTGCTTTTAAGCTCATCCCTACTAACAAGATAATCGCTGAAAATAAAAGCACACTAAAAAATACGTAATTAAGACTCCAGGTTTTGCTTATAAAAGATTTTTTTGTGTCAGAAATCCATATAAGGATAGAAGTAAACACAAGTAAAATTGCCACTAATGGAAGTTTTATAAACAAATTAACCAGAAAATAATACCACCATCCAGAGGACTTAAAATCACCCATTAAATAAAATCTGTAAGACGGATCCACTCCATTATACAAACCTGATATTCCCTTTGTATAAAAATCCGTACTTATTGAAAATCCAAAACAGGCCCAAATTATGAAAAGAAAAATTAAAGTAAATGTCACTACCCTAAGTACCAACTTAGAAACAAGAAACTTATTTTGATTAAATAATAAATTCCAAAATAATAGTGAATAAATTGGTAATGTCATTATTAATCCACTATATTTTGCACAACAAGTTAAGGCTAAAAAGATTGCAGACAGTACAAAGTGTAAATTAGAATTATTTCGGCAGTACCAATATGCATGTCCAATAGTTGATATGATACAAAAAGCCATAGGCAAATCTAAATAAACATACCTACCCCATCCGATAATCGAACCACAAAAAGCACACAAAAGAAGTGAGGTAAACCCGCTTTTAAATCCAAATAACGATCTCGTTATCAGAAAAACATATAAAGCTGTAACTACAGAGCAAATGATAAAAGGTATTCTTGCCACTAGTAATATCAATCTATAGTTATTCGCAGGATTATAAAAAAACCTTCTTGCAAATTCCCAAAGATTGGCGCCACTAGAGGTGTAATACTGTAAGTCTACCTCGGGGCGAATAAAGTAAAGTGATAAGCCAGCTAGCCAATGCCCAAAGGGCGGATGCTCTAAAACCATTCTTTTTTCACCCAAAGCAATAAGAGCGGCTGCTGTGGGGATATGAAAATTTTCGTCATACGCCATACCCATTTGCACGGCTCCATAGAGCATGACAAAAAACATTATCGATAACACCACTGAAACAAGAAGTATCTGGTTTTTAGGCGATACATTATCGGGGGGAAGATAATCCATAGATTCAACAGCTTACACTTTGTTTACCAATAGATTAAAGAGGCAAAAACTGCTAGTTTTGTACGTATAAATGAGCGACGAAACATTAAAACTTCTGGCTAAAAATTGTTATTTAGCAAAGAAGACTCTTCTAAACTTACATCATAGTGCCAATTCGGGTCATGTAGGTAGCGCTCTATCTTGTTGCGAAATTCTTACCTTTGTTAGGTTTTATTGTAAGAAAACTGGTGACGAAATTATTTTATCAAAAGGTCATGCCGCCTCTGCACTTTATTCAACGCTTGCAGTTGCTCAGGACATAAAACTAGAAGATCTAGTTTCGGGATATTATAAAGATGGAACTCTATTTTCAGCTCATCCACCACCAAATAAATTAAGCGGCATCAAATTTGCCACCGGAAGCCTTGGACATGGCCCTGGCATAGCTTGCGGATTAGCGTTAGCTGAAAAACTCAAAAACGACAAACACAACACTTTTTGTATTGTTAGTGACGGTGAGCTTAATGAAGGTAGCGTTTGGGAAGCTTTCGCCTTTGCTTCTCATCATAATTTAAATAATTTATTTTTCTTTGTAGACAGAAATAAGCTTCAAGGCTTTGGGCGAACAAGTGACGTGTTACAGATGGAACCACTGGCTGATAAACTTCAATCCTTTGGTTGCAATGTTATTAATTGCGATGGGCACTCCTTTGCAAGCCTTATAGATACATATGAAAAGTCTCTCGTATCTGCGGCACAAAACAATAAACCTACTGTAATTATCGCAGATACAACAAAAGGACGTGGCTTAAAAAATCTAGAGAACACTGTCGATTGTCACTATTTGCCTATGACAGATGAAGTATACAAAAATGCAATCGATTATTGTGAGCATGAGTACTCTAAAAGGACTTCAATTTAAATTTATCTATGCGCAAAGAATTTGCAAAAGCTATAGTTGATTTAGCCATTAAGGATGAATCCGTTCTATTTATTACTGGCGACTTAGGCTTTATGGCTCTTGAGGAAGTTCGAGATACACTTAAGAATAGATTTATAAATGCAGGGGTGGCCGAGCAAAATTTAGTATCTGTATCGGCAGGTTTAGCAGCAAAAGGATTTAAGCCAATCTTATACAGCATTGCTCCTTTTATTACTTTGCGCCCATATGAACAGATTAGAAATGACGTATGTTTTCATAATCTTGATGTGAAAATTGTAGCAAATGGTGGTGGGTACGGTTACGGAATAATGGGTGCTACACACCACGTACTTGAAGATGTTTGTATAATGCGTGCATTACCTAACATGAAAGTTTACGTCCCGTCATTTGGTGAAGATGTTAGTAACTGCGTAACTAAAATGCTAAGCGTTAGTGGTCCCAGCTATTTAAGGCTTGGTAAATCCGTAACCATGCCCAAAGATTCATGCTCCGGTACTAAATGGGATGCTTTTCGCAGAATTACAAAGGGAGCAAATATAGTAATTGCTGCAATGGGCCCAGTAATTGAAAATATTTTAAACTATTTACCTTCGCTACCAAATGGCTCGGTAGATCTTTGGAGTGTTGGAGAATTTCCTTTTAATCAAATACCATCAGAATTTATAGAATCGGTTAAGAAATCAAAAAATCTTCTTGTTATAGAAGAGCATAATAAACCAGGTGGACTATCCGAAGCCCTTAGCACTGAAATTCTTAAACTAAAAATAAACGATTTAGAATTTAAATTTTTAACTGCCAATAGTTATCCATCTGGATTATACGGTTCACAAACATGGCATCAGTTAGAAAATAATTTAGCTGGGCAAGGTCTAGCAAATGTTATTACAGGGATGTTAAATGAGCGAAATTAAACTTGATAACCGATCAATAGAAGAGCTATCTAAAGAGCTAGTTGGTCCAATAGCAGTATTTGGAGCTGGTGGATTTATCGGAGCAAATATTGCTCATGAATTATCCAAAACAAGACAAGATATTTATCCGATTACTCATCAAACTTTCGTTCCATGGAGGCTAACTGATTTACCTCAAAGATGTATTGTTCGTTGTGACATTAATAATCAGGACGAAGTTCGAGATATTTTCCGCACATATAAATTTAAAACTGTACTGTTCTTTGCGGCGTATGGAGCTTATGCAAAACAGACTGATGCAGCTTTAATTTATCAAACAAATATTCTAGGTCTTTTAAACGTTCTTCTTGCCGCAGAAGAACAAGGACTAGAAGCAATGGTTCATGCAGGCTCGCAATCAGAATATGGAACAAATTGCTCAGGATCCGAGGAAGACTGGTCACTGGTACCAAATAGCCATTATGCAGTTAGCAAAATTTCTGCTTCCTATTTAATTAACTTCTGGGGTAAGCAAAAAAATATCCCCATCGTTAATTTAAGACTTTATTCTGCATACGGACCGTGGGAAGAGCCTGATAGATTAATTCCAAATGTTATTGATCATGGTTTAAAGAAAAAATACCCGCCTTTTGTTAATCCTGATATTTCTAGGGATTTTGTTTACGTAGAAGATATCGTTAGAGCAACTTTATTAGCTGCTTTAAGAGGTGTACACAACGCAAAAGGCGATTCAATAAATATCGCTTCAGGAGTAAAAACAACAATACGAGAAGTTGCTAATATCTCGAAAGAAATCTTTCAAATTTCATCTGAGCCTAATTGGGGAAGCATGCCAAATAGAGCTTGGGATTTAATTGAATGGTATGGGAATCCCAATAAAGCCAAACAACTTTTAGGATGGCAAGCTACAACATCATTCAAAGATGGTTTAATTAAATATACACAATGGGTAAAACAAAATCCCGATACACCCAAAGTGTATCAACCAGTTGATATTGATTCACCTGTTAGAATCTCTGCGATTATCGCTTGCTATAAGGACGCTCAAGCGATTCCCATAATGTATAAAAGGCTTACTGATACATTTAAGTCTTTAAGAATAGAATACGAGATAATTTTTGTTAACGATGCTAGTCCAGACAACACTGATGAAGTAGCAAGGGCTATCGCAAGCAAAGATCCACGAGTAATAGTTATTGAGCACTCTAGAAACTTCGGATCACAAAGTGCATTTTTAAGTGGAATGCATGTTGCAACTGGCAACGCTGTTGTTTTAATGGATGGAGATTTACAAGATCCACCAGAGTTAATTTCAGAGTTCTTTAAAAAATGGCACAACGAAGGTTTTGATGTTGTGTATGGTCGAAGAGTAAAACGCGAAGCTACATTGTTTATGTCTCTTGCATACAAAGCATTTTACAGAGCATTTAGAGGAATATCGGAAATTCCCATACCACTTGATGCTGGAGATTTTTCTTTAATCGACCGAAAGGTTGTTAATCAGTTATTACTCCTTCCAGAAACAGATCAGTTTCTAAGAGGACTTAGAGCCTGGGTAGGATTTAAACAAACTGGTGTAGATTATGTCAGACCAGAAAGAATGTTTGGTGTTTCAACAAATAATCTTCGCAAAAACTTTAGATGGGCAAGAAAAGGAATTTTTAGTTTTAGCTACGCACCTCTAGAGTACTTATTATTTGGTGGAATTGGCTTAACAATTATCGCAGCTCTTGCTTTTGCATTCACAATTGCACTTCGTTTTATTGATCCATCAGTGCCTCGAGGAGTTACAACAGTTGTTGCGTTAATCTTAGGATTTGGCGGTATACAACTTCTTGCAATTTCTATCTTAGGAGAATACATAGCTAAAATTCTGGATGAAACAAAAAAACGTCCAAAGTATATTGTCCGCACAATCACAAACGGCAGCAAATATTTATCTTCTAGCTCGGCGGTTCAGCAATTTTTACAAGACCGAGAAAAATTTAGAGAAGTTACTTCTTAGTTTTTACTTGCAAGAATAATTATCTGCCCGCCAAAGAATCTTGCTAAAAAAGGAATTTTTTCCAACAAAGGTTGAAAAAAATATATCACGCGAGAAGGTATTTCGGGAAAGAAAAACGGAACAAACCCTACGAATCCAAGGTGTCTAATTTTTAACCCCAAAGACCTGCAAACATCAACAAAAAACTTCGAAGTAAAAGATTGTTCTTCGTGATCAATATGATACTTAGAATTCTTCTCTATCCATTTTAATATAGGATTATTTCCGTTTGGTTCTATGATCAAAATATTATCACTTAGCATCATAGCATTTTTTATGGCATCTATTTGAGTTGGTAAGTGATGAATTACTCCTCTAATAATTGCAAGATCGTATTTTTGCCTTGGGAAACTTTGCGGATCTAAAATGTTACCAACTAAAAACTTGCACGAAGAAAACTTTCTAGATGCATTAGAAATTGCAACATCTGCAGGATCAAAACCTGTAACTTCAACGTTTGGAAATCGCTGTTTTATTTCGGCGGTATATGCCCCGTCTCCGCATCCCACATCGATAATTGACTCTACCTTGCTTGGAACTAGACGTATTATTCGATCTGTTTCGTTTGTAAGTCTTAGGTTAGAAACTATTGACGAAAAAGACGCATTTTCTGTGTAACGATATCCACCATTTTCAGCGACATCTTGGTTAAAAGTGGATACGTTTTCTTTTACAATTTTTTCCATATTTACTGGATATTAGAAAACAAACCGGGAATAATTGAAACATATAACTCGATATAAAAGTATATTTTGTGACCAGTATTATTGACGATAGAGGCTATAACCAGGGTTTTGAGCTAGTCCCTAGCACCGTTATAAGGATGCAAAGGCGAGCTGACTATATACTTTCGTTGATGAATACAGACCTTAAAGGGGATCTTCTTGAAATAGGATGTGGCACTGGTGAAATAAGCTACTGGATCTCGCAAAACTGCAAACTTAACGTACTTGGCACAGATCTTTGCGAGCCGTTTATCAAGCAGGCACAACAGCAATTAATACAGCCTAATTTAAAATTTGAAGTTCTCGATTTTACTAATCCTGATCAAGTTAAATCCAGAAAATTTGATTATATTGTTGGCAACGGAATTCTTCACCACTTATACCCTCACTTAAAACAATCCTTAAGCACTATGTTGGATCTTTTAAAACCAGGTGGAAAAATCATTTTTATGGAGCCAAATATTTATAATCCATATTGTGCCTTCATCTTTAATTTTGCCAGAGCATGGGCAAGACTAGAGCCTGATGAGATGGCTTTCTCGAGACGCTTTATAACTAAATTATTAAAAGAAAGCGGTTACGTTGATATTAATGTTGAGTACCGAGACTTTTTAGTTCCTGGTGTTCCTGAGTTTATGATCAATCCACTCATTGCTATTGGAGATATTGTTGAAAAGATTTTTCCGCTTAATAGATTAAGTCAGAGTTTATATATTTGTGCTTCTAAGAAGCCATAATTATATAAATTGAAGCAGCTATCACTAAATATGGTCCAAAAGGAATCTCCTGAGATAGTCCCCTGCCTTTTAAAAGTAACGCAATAATTCCACCAACAGAGCCAATTATGGAACCAACAAAAATTGTAAAAAATGAGCCTTGATATCCAAGCCAGGCTCCAATTACTGCAAGCAGTTTTACATCTCCCATCCCAAGGCCTTCTTTACGTCTAATTAATAGATAAATTTTTGCAACTAAATATAACGCACCTGCACCAGCTGCTAGACCCAACAACAAGTCCTGCCAATTGGCATTAAATGGGTATCTAAGAAATGGGTAATATTGATTAGCAACTGATGCAACTATGCCCACAAGAGTTAGTGGATAAGTTATAACATCAGGAATCATAAAGTGATCGTAATCAATACAAGCAATTACAATAAATGATGCCAATAAAATATAAACAATCAAAGCAGATGCCGTGTAACCGTAGAAAATAACACTTACAACTGCGCTAATTGCCGATACTAACTCGACTAAAGGATATCGAATAGAAATTTTGTTTGAGCAAAAGGCGCATTTTCCCCGTAAAAAGACCCAGCTAAAAAATGGAATATTGTGATACCACTTAAGCTCGGCGAAGCAATTGGGACAAATGGATCTTGGGGGGAATGACACCGAAAATCCGCTAAGGAATCTATTTTTTAATTCTAAGTGCTTAGGATACAGCTCTTCGTCAAATAATTCTTGGTTGATAGGGATTCTAAAGATACAAACGTTTAAGAAACTACCAATAATTAAACCAACAAGTGCGATTATTATTAAATAAAGATCCATGACCTTGTATTAGACATCAATTTTACAAAGTCCGCTTTAGATTTTTTTAGCGAAATAGATTGTATTTAATAATAGCGTAAATGGCTCTAAATCCATCTTTTACGCCAATTTTTTTACCTTCATCGTAGGTTCGCCCGTAATAGGAAATCCCCATTTCAAAAATCCTATATCCACCTTTTGATACCTTGGCTGTAATCTC
>JBILET010000348.1:0-2576 GCA_044351935.1 Bdellovibrionota bacterium | reverse complement strand
TTTAACCGAAGCAGGTTATGTCGGTGAAGATGTAGAAAATATAATCCTTAACTTGCTACAAGCCTGTGACTACGATGTCGAAAAAGCTCAGCGCGGGATCGTTTATATTGATGAAATCGATAAGATTTCCCGAAAAGCCGAAAATCCTTCTATTACGCGTGATGTATCTGGCGAAGGTGTTCAGCAAGCTTTATTAAAAATGCTTGAAGGAACAGTGGCTAGTGTTCCGCCAAAAGGTGGACGAAAACATCCTCAACAGGAATTCTTGCAAGTTGATACTAGAAATATATTGTTTATTTGTGGTGGAGCGTTTGTAGGGCTAGAAGACGTTATTCGTCAAAGAATCGGAGAGAAAAAACTTGGATTTGGTTCTGTTAAGACTGAAAAAGTTAAAGCAGCTAAAGAAGGGCCATCAATCATTCATAAAGTACAACCAGAAGACCTTTTAAAGTTTGGCTTAATTCCAGAATTTATTGGTCGACTTCCTCTGGTTGCAACTCTTGATGAGCTAGATATCGAAGCATTAGTAAAAATTCTTGTTGAACCTAAAAACGCTCTTGTTAAGCAGTATAAGAGACTTCTTGAAATGGAAAACGTTGCACTTAGAATTCAAGACGGAGCCCTAAGAGCAATTGCAAAACTTGCCCTTGAGCGTAAGACAGGTGCTAGGGGACTTCGTGCGATCATGGAAAAAATGATGCTTGATGTTATGTATGATGTTCCTTCAGAGGCAAACATAAAAGAAGTTGTTATTTCTGAAGATACTGTGATGAAAGGTGATAAGCCTTTGGTTGTTTATCAAGCTCAAGCAGAATCAGCTTAATTTTACGAGGAGCGCCAGTATAGATGGCTTCGCCTCTTCCTACATTAATTAAAGATATTAGTTTAACCCTAACAGTAGCGGGTGCCGTAGTAGTTTTAGCGCAGTGGTTAGGTGTGCCATTAGTTGTGGCCTATCTGTTTAGCGGCATGATTGTGGGCCCAAGCTTTTCGTTTTTTCCTACTGTTGTCGAAATAGATCAAGTAAGGGTTTTGTCCGAGCTAGGAATATTATTTTTGTTATTTGGCCTTGGACTGGAATTTAGCTTTCGAAAACTTTTTAGACTAGGAATTGGTGTTCTTGTAATCGGAGCAATCGAAGTCTTAGGTGCTGTACTTTTAGGATATTACATTGGCTCTTTGTTGGGCCTTGAAGCTGTACAGAGAGTTGTATTTGGATTCATAGTTGCTATCTCTTCAACAGGTGTAATTGTAAAATTATTACAAGAAAAAAAATTATTAAAACTTGGATTTGCTCAAGCAATAGTAGGGATTTTAATTGTTGAAGATTTATTTGCGATAATATTTTTATTGCTTCTTGCAGTTTTAAAAGAACCTTCATTTGCTGCTATATCAGCCGAAATTGGCCTTTTGTTTAGTTTGAGTACAGTTTGGTTGGTCGGCGGAACGATAATATTACCAATAATTGTAAAAAAAATTACCCCATATCTTACAGATGAAGTATTGGTTGTTTCATCGCTAGGATTCTGTTTAGGTGTGGTCCTGCTGGCAGCAGATGTGGGTGTTTCGTCAGCGCTAGCTGCGTTTTTATGCGGATCGGTTTTAGCCGAAACAGATTTGCAACATAGAATTGAAGAAATAACACGATCAATCAGACAGTTTTTTACTGCGATATTTTTTGTATCAATGGGGATGTTGGTTGATCCTAAATTAATAATTGCCAACTGGTCATATGTTTTAATAGTTGTTGTAAGTGTAATTATAATTAAATTTGTACTTTTAACTTTTGCTTCGATACTTACTGGAAGAGCAATTGCTGATTCTGCTCGTATCGGGATTCTAATGAGTCAAATTGGTGAATTTTCGATTATCATAGCATCTTTGGCAGTAGTAAAAGGATTCTTGCCACCAAATATTGAAGGTGTTGTGGTTGGAGCATCAGCAGTATTGATTCTTTTAACAGGACTACTATCAAAATTCGAATTACCAATAGCCGAAAAATTTGAAAGTATTATTCCAAAGAAACTCCAATCGCTAATTGTTCGATACAGATATTCTTTGTCGCACTTTGAAAGAAATACTTCTTTTGATAAAGCCGAACAAAAGCGTCGCAGAATAAAGCTTGTGCAAAATGCAATTATTGTCGCAGCCATTTTTTTTGTTACAAAATTTATAATGATATCTGCTGTAACAAATCCAATACATGAATTGATTGCCTTCATGTTGGTAACATTTGTTTCGGCTCCATTTTTATATTCAATGTCAGGGATATCTAGGATTAATACTTATTACAACAAGATAAGTACAAATGGAAAATTTGCAAGAAGAGTATCTGTTGAACAAATAACAAGATTACTACTTACCATTATCTTCTACATGCTTGTAGCATTTATTGTATTGCCAGATTTATACACGCTACTATTTGTTGCTATTGTTGGAATGATTTTATCATTTTTATTTAGCCAGCAGTTGCACAAAGCAAATACATGGGTATTTAAACGCCTTGCAAACGAAGATAAAGCATTAGAACTTGAAGATGCTCTTCCAAGGGGAGGCCCATGGGATGAAAATTTAGT
>JBILET010000025.1:0-9765 GCA_044351935.1 Bdellovibrionota bacterium | reverse complement strand
TCGTCGTATAACTGGAATTCCTCTGCTTTTAGCTTCGATGACTTCGGGATTCTGCATAGTAACGGCAGATGAATACACCAATAACGACGCTTGGCTTGGAAGATTTTTAGAGTCATGCCCTTGAACAATAGTAGCACCTAAACTAGTAAGCCTATCTGTGACCTGTGAAAGCTTTGCGTCTGATCCCGATACTTTAAACCCCAGAGTTAGTAAAATTTCTGCGATACCCGACATTCCAGAGCCGCCTATGCCAGTAAGATGAAAGTGTAGGTTGGTGTTATACATGAATAGTGGATATTATATAAAAAATATTACTTATTTAACATGTTTGGACTAAGTTTTACTGAGTTAATTATTATTGGGGTTGTTGCCCTTATTGTTTTTGGGCCAGAGCAGCTACCCAAGGTGCTGTCACAATTGGGTAAAGTCACAGGGGAGCTCAAAAAAACCTCTGATAGCTTACGACGAGAATTTTATAATTCATCATTTCCGCCTGCTAACGAGGCTACTATTATTAAGCCTGAGCCTTTAACTCTTAAGTCTGAAAGTAGTAAAGAGTCAAACTCAATATCAACAGAAGAAAACAAAACAGTCGAGGATGATAAAAAAAGCTCTTGATACACGTCGAGACATCGCCGAAATGGGAATTCTGGAACACTTAGCAGAACTAAGAGGCTGCTTGGTTCATAGTATCAGCAGCATTGTTGTTGCTTCGTTTGTTGCATTTTACTACAGCTCTTTGATGTTTGATTTTCTTACAAATCCTTTTAAACAAGCTTTTGGAGAAACAGCTCTTATTGGAACCGGCCCAGGCGAAGCTCTTAGTCTTAAAATTATGGTTTCCCTTTTTGGTGGGACTATTATTGCTCTACCATATGTTTTTTATCAGATTTGGAAATTTATTTATCCAGCTCTACATGATCACGAAAAAAAGTGGGCGTTTCCATTTATAATAGTTACAACAATTTTTTTTCTAGCAGGTGTATATTTTTCCTATCAGGTTGTTTTGCCGATTACATTTAGCTTTTTTTTAGACGAATACAAATCTATAAATTTGGTGCCTCAAATAAGATTAAGTGAGCACTTAACTTTTACGTTAAAAGCACTAATTGGATTTGGTTTGATATTCGAACTTCCTATTTTAAGTTTTATTTTGGCTAGATTTGGATTAATCACTGCAAAAGCAATGATTAGTGCATTTAGATATGTGATTGTTGGAATTTTTATAATTGCCGCAGTGCTGACCCCACCTGATGCTGTGTCACAACTACTAATGGCAGGACCAATGTTGATTCTTTATGCAATAAGCATAGTAATCGTTCGTATATCTGAAGTTAGAAGTAACGAAAACTCGTAATTTTTATTAGTTATCGCCCGTAGTTATTACTACCCATCTAAAATTCCAATTTTTTCTGATCTGATTTTGGTTGACCATAACAGTGTTCTGCCGACATTATAGATAAGAGAAGTAAGTGAGGACGAAGATCGGTATCCAAAGGGCATTCCCTCCCCAGTACAGTAGCTTCCCTTCCCTTTTGGAGCGCTTCTAGGCACTTGCAACTTTTTACGAGACGCTAGGGCATCAGGTAACACTGATGCCTTTTTTTATGAGCTTAATAACGATTTTGTGTTCGTTTAAGCATGATTTACACCATTAACAAATGACATTGGCGGCAATCAGGTCAGTATTAGACTATCAATTAGTCTTAATAGATAATGTTATTTGTGACTAAACAAACCGATAATAAATTTGCTCAATCCATTAAATCACTAGCCCAGATTATTGATGGCGCTATCGACGGTGTCTCGGATTTAGTCATATCGACAATTACACCAAGTTCGGAACCAAATTCTACAGCAATTACTTACATGGTTGGTAAGTATGTAATCCCTAAAGATGCTTCAAAATTTGCCGCTGTAATTACTAACAAATCTGGCGCTGATAAAATTAGAACTACTGACAAATCTACTCCATTAATTATTGTAGATGATCCCCAGAGGGCATCACTTAAACTTGTTGATGTTTTTTTCCCAAAAATAAATCCTAAAGAATTTTTTCCTAATCATAAAACGGCCATCATTAGTCAAGATGTACAGATTGGTGATGACTGTATTATTCATCCAAATGTAGTCATATATCCTGGAGTTAAAATTGGAGCTCGAGCTGTTATTTACGCAGGAGTTGTTATACGCGAAGGAACAGTTATTGGTGACGATTGTATCATACATGCAAATACTGTTATTGGAGCTGATGGATTTGGATACATTCAAGATCCTATTGAAGGCTTAAAAGCAGTTCCACAGGTTGGCAACGTAATCATAGGAAATAAAGTTCATATCGGAGCAAACACCACAATTGATCGTGGCGCCATGGGTGCTACTAGAATTGGTGACGGAACTAAAATTGATAATCTAGTGCAAATTGGACATAACGTTCAGATTGGAAAATTCTGTGTTCTATGTGCTCAAGTAGGAATAAGTGGCAGCTGTATCCTTGGAGACGGAGTTGTTTTAGCTGGAAAAGTTGGAGTAGCTGATCACTTAAAAATTGCTTCGGGCGTTCGGGTTGGGGGGGCATCAAACGTGTTAACTAATATTTTAGAACCCGGAGACTACGCTGGAACTCCAGCTATAAAGTCCATTGTAAACCATCGAAATTCCATAGAGCTAGCTAGACTTCAAAAAACGATCTCGGGACTAAAAAAATACCTGGCGCAATAATCTATGGCATAGGGATTGCTGTGTCATGGTTTCATGTCGACCATTAACTTTTCTGGAATAGCATCTGGAATTGATACAAACGCACTTATTGATGCCACATCTGCCGCAACACGCAGGCAAAAAATCACCCCAAAATCCGATAAAATCGAGGAGTTAACAGCTACCAACACCGCATTCGACGAGCTAAAGACTCGGCTAAAAACTCTTAAAACCCTAGCGGAAGGAATGGGCACCATCAACGGTGGTATAGTGGCAAAATCTGCCACATCAAGCTCGGAGTCGGTAGTTACTGCCTCTGTAAGCAACGGAGCTCTAAATGGTTCTTATGATGTAGAAGTATTATCGCTGGCGAAGTCGGCTTCATACTCGTTCAACTTCCCATATGGCAGCACTAGCGAAACGCTTTTTGATGCCAACGAAACTGGTACAGTATCTTTTGATTTTGGTGATACTAGCGCTGAAAGTGTATCGATAAACGTCACTGCCAACATGACTGTTAGCGACTTTATAAATGCTTTTAACAATGCATCTAGTCGCGCAGAAGCATCAGTTGTCCAAGTAAGCTCTTCTGACTATCGGATTTTAATTACCACCAAAACTTCCGGAACTGATTCAGGAGCGATTTTAAATCCAGTTGTAACAGGAACAGGTGGAACAAAAATCAGTACTGGAGCTGTAACTTCAAGCGCGGCAACAGATGCATCATTTGAAATTAATGGTATTGGTCCATTTACTCGTCAAACTAACACAATAAACGATGTAATCTCGCAAGTAACATTTAATTTACTTGGTATTAACTCACCTAGCACAGCAAAAGTAACAATATCAGACGATCCTGATACCTCTGTGGCAGCAATGCGAAAATTTGTTGATGCATACAATGAAGTTGCAGTTTATATTCGCGAAAATAGCACTATAACCCGAGACGAAAGTAATGGTGATGTTGAGAATATTTTTGGCCCCTTAGCGTCAACCAGAACAGATGATTCAGCATTAACTTCTATACGAGAAGCATTTGCTGGCATTGCATATTCAGGCACTTCCACAATACGCATATTGGCAGACCTAGGAATTGAAACTCAACGTGACGGAACACTACTACTTAATGAGACAAAATTTAAAAACGCTATAAATACTGATTCTGCAGCGGTTACAGAAATTACGACTTCTCTTGGCGATAAATTAGGATTTACCTATAACTCGTCAACCGGAAATGGGATAATCGATTCGATTATTGGATTCAATAGATCATTTGATACATCAATCAATTCAAATAAGTCGTTAATAGACTCATTAAATACACAAATCGGAGAAGTCGAAAAACAAATTGCACAATCCGAGGCAAATATGCGAGCCCAGTTTGCAAGACTAGAAAGCTTAATGGGAAGGTTGCAGCAGCAACAACAGGCACTGACTTCAGCACTAGCTGGACTTGGATAAAAAGTTAAATTTACCAGAATAAACTAATTGGGCTCTTCCGATTAAAGAAATGGATCGGTCAGATATCAAAGTGCTTAATTCTCCGCCAATAGATTTTATTCTAAATTGAATTATATTTGGATGCATTGAATTAATAACTGACGAAACTGCTATCGCAGCTGTACCACATCCTAAAGTTTGACCGACTCCTCGCTCCCAAATTCTAATATCGACATGTAAAGGATTAGTTTTTGAGAAATAAATCTGTTTACTGATAAAATCAATATTTACCAACTGATTGGGATCGACAATTTTTTCTAATTTCGCCCCCAATTGCTCGACACAAATGGCATCAAAGTCGCAATCAAACAAACAAAAATGTGGAGTCCCTGAATTAGCAAGTACACCATCGAAATCAGCACTAGTAACCCGAGCAAAGTTTATGACTTTTGGATGAATTGTTTCGATGTAATTATCTTTAAGGATATTAACTTCCACATCGCTAAAATCGGTTTGAATACTAAAAGAATTCTGTTTTCTTTTAGCATAAATATAATCAGCAACGCAGCGCATTCCATTTCCGCAAACATCAAATGTCCCGTCTGGATTAATGAACAACATTTTTGCAGCTGATAGAATAATTAACCCATCAGAGCCCACACCAAAATTACGGTCACAAATTGCTATTGATAAATTTGAGAATTCTTTTTGATTTAAATTCTTATTCTCATCTAGATCAATAAGAACAAAGTCGTTACCAATTGATTGGTATTTATAAAAGTCAATTAGCATTAATTTAAAAATCTGCTGTCACATTAAAGTGAATATCTTTTACAGTATTACTATTTTCGCCGACTCTTTCAGATAATTTTTTGATTATCATTTTTTTATTAAATGTTAGCTCTTGTGCCCAAATACTATTTTGAACTGCAACAGTGAGCACTCCATTCCTAATTTGCAAAGGCTTAGTTCGTTTTGCGATCTCTGGACCAACGATTTCAGCCCAGTGCAAAACAAAATCATACTTGGCAAGTTTAGTTTCAAGACCATGCTTTTTAAGAACAGCCGCAAGGATAGACTTAACGCTATCTGGCGTTTTGCGGAATTTTGTTTTTAGCAAAAACGGGCTGTTCATGTCGGGATTATAACATAAAAAGCCAATTTAAACTTATTGGCTATTTTCGATTTTCAAAAATAAAGATCTGCTCGTTTGGGCGTACTAATCCCAATTCATTGCGAGCTGCTTTTTCTAGAGCACGACCACCGCTTCTAAGGCTTGATACCGACGACTTAAGCTCCTCTACTCTTGCTCTAAGTTCTTGATTGCTGGATTCTTGTCGCTCGGTAGCCGCCCGAAGCCCAGAGAGACGCTGAAAACTGTCTTCTCCAAATAAAGAACAAAGGACAGTTATGGTCGCTAGTCCGATTATGATGACTGGAGCGTAATTTTTAAAGTTGGCTTTAGTGACCATTCAAAAGAAAACCTTCAAAACAAACCTGATTTAGCTAGTTTACCCCCTTTATAAGATTTCAAAAAGCATAATTTTTAAGTACTATTTGACCCACTATGACAAGTAAAAATCAAACGGTTTCAGCGGCACTACCTAAGTCCGCTATCACAGACGTCCAGGCATTTGAATGTCTAGATTCTAGAGGTTTTCCAACTATTTCAGTAACTGTGACACTACAGTCTGGCGTAACTGGTACTTCTTTTGTTCCTTCCGGCGCTTCAACAGGAGAGCACGAAGCTCATGAACTACGTGATGGAGATAAAGACAGATACCTGGGTAAAGGTACTCTAACAGCAGTAGAAAACTGCAATACTAAGCTTAAAGCTTGTGTACTTGGAAAAGATGCACTTGATCAAGTATTAATCGACCGAGAAATGATAGCCCTTGATGGCTCAGAAAATAAAAGCGAGCTAGGAGCTAATTCAATTCTGGGAGTAAGCCTTGCCGTTGCAAACGCAGCTGCTAACTACCAACAGATTCCGCTTTTTAGATACCTTGGCGGAGTTAATGCTAGACAGCTGCCGATACCGTTAGTGAACGTAATCAATGGAGGTGCTCATGCTGCAAACTCTCTTGATTTCCAAGAGTTCATGATTGTTCCGCACGTATCAACAACTTTCTTTGAAAATATCCGTGCTGCATCTGAAGTTTTTCACACATTAAAAAAGAACTTAAAGAAGCATAATCTTTCTGTAGGAGTTGGCGATGAAGGTGGATTTGCCCCTGACTTTGCAGCTCCTGAACAAGCACTTCAGAGTCTAGTTGATGCTATTACGGATGCTGGTTATGAACCTGGCAAAGATGTATCTATCGCTTTAGATTGCGCAGCTAGCGAACTATACAATCGCGAGTCAAAAAATTATTTTTTCAAAAAAAGCACAAACGAGAAGTTTACTGCTAAAGATCTGATATCGATGTATGAAGGTTGGATTAAAAGGTATCCAATAGTCAGTATCGAAGATGGTCTTGATGAGAACGACTGGGATGGTTGGGCTCATATGACAGAAAGCCTATCAAGCTCTGTCCAACTTGTTGGGGATGATTTATTTGTTACTAACAAAAAAATCTTACAGCGCGGAATTGATAAAGGCATAGCAAATGCAATTCTTGTTAAACTTAATCAAATCGGTACCGTAACAGAAACTCTTGAAACAGTATCTCTTGCACACCAAGCTGGTTATAAATCTGTTATTTCACATAGGTCTGGCGAAACAGAAGATACCTTCATAGCGGATCTTTGTGTCGCATTATCATCTGGGCAAATTAAAACTGGCTCAGTGTGCAGAAGTGAACGCACAGCAAAGTACAATCGACTTTTATGGATTGAAAGTTACCTACGTGGAGAATCCTTCACAGTTAATCCGTTTAAAAGATAGTATTTGCATTTATAAATTAGCAAGGAACATTATATGGAATGGTGGAGTTGGGTAAGTGTTGGTGTAATTCTTTTAGCTGCTGAACTTTTCATTCCTAGCGGAATGTACTTACTAATAATTGGTTTAAGTTTAGTAATTGTTGGAATACTTTCCTCGCTTGGCATTACCGAATTAGTTGGCGCTGGATCATTTGAAGGACACGTATTAATTGCAACAATAATTAGCATCGCAATGATTTTTACCGTAAGAAATATGGTAAAAAAATTATTCATGTGTTGCTCTACTAAAACTAAAAGTGACATCGCTTCGCAAACTGTTATTCCGAACGAAGACATCCCCTCAGGCAGTAGCGGACGTGGAGAACTTTTAGGCGTTCCTTGGACAATTAAGAACGAGTCAAAACAAAATTTAACAAAAGGTCAGCAGTACTCGGTCACACGAGTTGACGGAATAACTTTAGTAATTGGAGATTAGAAATGACTTATTTAATTGGGATAGTTGGGTTCTTTGTTGTACTGACCATCTTTAAGATGGCAGTAATTGTACCTCAGCAGTCAGCATATGTTATCGAGTTCTTTGGTAAGTACAGCCGAACACTCGGAGCAGGGTTTACTCTATTAATTCCGTGGGCTGATAGGATTGCTTACAGATACTCTTTAAAAGAGGAAGCAATTGATATACCAGAACAAGTTTGTATAACTTCTGATAACGTACAAGTTTCGGTAGATGGTGTTCTTTACTTAAGAGTACTAGATCCAGAAAGAGCATCTTACGGTATTGGAAATTACTTGTTTGCTGTAACTCAACTTACGCAAACAACTCTAAGAAGCGAAATCGGAAAACTTGAGCTAGATAAAACTTTTGAAGCTCGAAATCACATTAACGCAAATGTCGTAAGTGAAGTAGATAAAGCTACAGAAGCGTGGGGAGTAAAAGTTCTTCGTTACGAGATTAAAAATATCATACCTCCACATGATGTTGTTTCAGCTATGGAAAAACAGATGCGAGCAGAACGTGAAAAACGTGCTCAAATCTTAACATCAGAAGGAGAAAGAGACTCCAAAATTAACCAAGCTGAAGGTGAAAAACAAAGAGTTATCAAAGAATCTGAAGCTATCTTCCAAAAACAAGTGAATGAAGCTAAAGGTGAAGCAGAAGCTATCCTATCTGTTGCAAAAGCTACGGCTGAGGGGATAAGAATAATTGGTGATGCAATTAGTGCCCAAGGTGGTTCCGAAGCAATGCAGTTAAGAATTGCAGAAAACTACATCCAGCAGTTTGGTAAAATTGCACAGAAAGGAAACACTATTGTGCTTCCAGCTAATTTATCAGATGTTGGTTCGATGATTACTATGGCTCGTGGTCTACTAACAAAGGAGCCTAGCAGCGAACAAGCGTCTAAAGGAACTGGGCTAAAGTTATAATTGGAAATTAGTTATAATTTTAATAAAAATCTATCCTTTGCAGCGCCACTTTTAAGTGGCGCTTTGCTTGGCCTTGCTTGGATTTTTCCACAAGAGTTGCTTGGTAGTATTTTTGGAGCTCTTTCTGCCATCGCACTTGTGTTTTCATTCCTTTGTTTAGGTTTTGAATCACGCAAACAAAAATATTACTTAATATTTTTTGGTGGCGCGATTTCGCATGTCATAGCTTTTTCATGGCTTTTTCATACTATCTCGAATTTTGGTGGTTTTGGCTGGCTACCCGCAGGGTTAATTTTTATATTGTTTGTTACCATAAGCGCGTTGCAGTTCCCACTCGCGGCTTGGATATGTGAGAAACTAGAAAAAGATTTAAGCCCATATGGCATTAGCGCTACCGTTGCTTGGGCGACTACCGAGTTTGCTATATTTAGATTATTCCCATGGGAGTACGGACATACGTTGTCGGGAGTACTCCCTCTTATTCAGATTGCTGATATAGGTGGATCGATTTTAGTTACTGTTTTACTTTTTTGGTTAGCTGAATGTGCTGTTAGATATTTTTATCTTAAACAACAGAATCCTCTATTTTTTGGCTCGCTAGTATTTCTTGTTTTTGCAGTTTCTTACGGAAGATTTAGGATAAACCAATTTGAAAATTGGGATGGTATTAATCAAAAAATTGCTGTTATTCAAGCCAATATATCTGTCGAACAAAAACATAATCAAGCAATGCTGGTTGCAAATGTCGATCAGTACAAAAAACTTAGTCAAAATATCCCTGGGCCTGATACGTTAATTATTTGGCCAGAGTCGGTAATAAATGATTTTATCCCAAACGATGTAGCATCCGTTGGCAATGACGCCAGGTTGCCATTTTTCTCTTCTAACAATCCTCTTCTTATAGGAGCTCTTTCATACAATCAAAATCGTCAGATTTTTAACTCAACTTTTGCGATATTAAATTCGGGGACTGTTCTGGAACCTTACCACAAACAAGTGTTAATGCCGTTTGGTGAGTTTATGCCCCTATCTTCAGTATTTCCGTGGCTTACAAAATTAAATCCTATGGTTGCAAACTTTACTGCAGGTACAAAGGAGAAAGTTTTTGAATACCCAATGGTTAGAAATGATGGGTCATTTTATACAGCAAGGGTTAGTCCTCTTATTTGTTATGAAGATGTAATACCAACCCCAGCAAGAAAATCCACAAAATTAGGTGCTCAACTATTAGTCAATATAACAAATGACGGATGGTTTGGAATAAGTATGGCTCCTATTCAGCATAATCAAATTGCAAGTCTAAGGGCGGTTGAG
>JBILET010000347.1:0-2598 GCA_044351935.1 Bdellovibrionota bacterium | reverse complement strand
GAAAAAAGAGAGGATGCGATGGAAAACAAAACTGATTTAGAACTAATCAAAGGCATAAAGAAAGGTTGCTCAGATTCATTCCAAGAAATCGTTAGTCGATATACTCAAAAAGTTTACAATCTTGCGATGAGATTAACGCGCAACGTTGAAGACGCAGAAGAAGTTCTACAAGATGTTTTTGTTACCGTTTATAACAAAATTGATATGTTCGAAGGTAAATCACAATTCTCTAGTTGGTTATACCGTGTTACAGCTAACACAGCTTTTATGAAACTTCGCAAAAGAAAAGCTGCCGAAACAGTTTCATTCGAAGAAGTTAGCTCACATATCGCAGAAAATTTTGCTGGCAAATCACCAGAAGATTCAAATGTTGAGCATATGAGCTGCAAACATGAGTTAAGATCTCTTCTTGACCAAGCAATCGCCAAATTACCTGAAGAGTATAAGAATATTTTTGTACTACGAGATGTTGATGGATTATCTAATGAAGAAGTTGGCGAAATTCTTTCTTTAACGGTTCCGGCTGTTAAATCAAGATTACACCGCGCAAGATTGTTACTTCGTAAAAAACTTCAACGTTACTACGATGATTACACTAAGTCCGAAATTGTATCCTTTGGTAAAAATATGACCAGAGATACATCAAATAGTGTAAGCATCGGGGCGGAAGTTCATTAGGATAATGTATCCAGATATGGTATTAACTTACGATTATCATCATATCTAATTAGAACCACACCTTTATCAGATTCTAAAATATCCTTTATATAACCTTGACTACTCCACTCGGGAGAGTCAGGGTTTTTTTCTATATGATCTAGTAAAGTTTGTTTTGAGCGTGATTTTAAGAAGGGATTATTGGAAATAAATTCTTTTGGATTATCCCACCTATCAAACCCGGCAAAAATTATTTCATCATAATGGCCTACTATATAAACACCTAATTGGCTATCACCATAAACAGACTTAACTTGCCCTCTATAGATTTTTAATTTCCCACTATCTATATACTTCTCAATTATTCGTTTACCAGTAGGATCTAAACTTGGATTGTCATCAACAAATGATTTCATAAACTCACCAAATGGAAACGACAAGGGGACTATCATTTGTTTACCATCAAATAATTCATATTGAACGGCGCCATGTTCGTTTACGAAGAATCTGCGAATCATTCCTATATTGTTCCAGTGACCCTGGTTATGGTTGATAAAATTTGCTAGTTCTTGATATAAGCCTTCTTGCTCGATGCCAAATTCAAAACACTCAGGAGGAAATGAATTTAAAAATTCTTGGCTGCTTTGTGGTCTAGATAAATATGTAATCCCTTCTGTTGTATTAAATACTTCCCTCATCACAATCACGGCAGGATGAATGCTAGATTGCTCGATTGTAATTCTATTATTATTAGTTAATAGATAGGAGTTTTCATATAATTGATAGGCTAGGGTAATTTGACCTTCGACGCTTAAATTTTCAATTTGCTCCTGATGTGAATTTATAAACTCAATAGGTGTAATTTGCGATATGATAGGGGTTATCTTTTGCTTTTCTTTGTTAATTGCCCAAATTTGGTTGCCAGTTTTAATAAAATCATCAACCAATCCGTAGAAGTTCCATGGACCAATATTTTCACTTGTATATGTTCGAATTAAACTAATATCTTCCGCAGTTAGTCCAACACATTTCATTTCCAGGATTGAATCTATTGCTCGTAGACTTTGTGGAATTTGCAGTGGAACTCCATCTACAACTAAATAGTTCATTTCGGTGTCCCATGTTAATTCATCTGCTTTCCCAAGATCTATCGACTGAAATTCACCAAATATTTTTTTATCTAAAGCAGGTGCCTGTGTATTGCTAAATAAAAGTGCGTCGACAAGACGTTTTCTATAGTTTTCGGGAATATTATCTATTAAGCCAACGATTGCTGTTACTTCTTCTTTAAGGATTGATTCTCGGAACTGACATGCCAAAAAAACTGTGTCCATTGTTGCATCAAAATCCGGTGAGTTGGATTTAGCGTTAAGTAATGAACGGATAATGGCATTTGATTTTGAGAACATATTTGAATAAATCTTAGATTAACCAGCGATAAACATTATAAATTTTTGCTTTTTGCTAATCAAAAATAGTTAATTTACTATTCAAGTTATGAATACTCCTTGTTTTTCTGCCTCTTTTCCATCAACAAGAATGCGTAGAATGAGATCCACATCTTGGTCCCGAGACCTAATGCGCGAAAATCAGTTATCAGCATCAGACCTGATCTATCCAATTTTTATACAAGGGACATCTGATTCTGTTGTTCCGATTGATGCAATGCCTGGAGTTGTTCGATATCCGTTAAATCAAGTTGCAAATATTGCAAAACAGACAGCTGATCTTGGAATTCCTGCTATTGCACTTTTTCCTCAAACACCAACAGATAAAAGATCAGAAGACGGTAAGGAAGCATTAAATCCGAATAATTTAGTTTGCCAAGCAGTAAAAATTATTCGCGAAACCGTTCCAAATTTAGGTGTAATTTGTGATGTTGCACTTGATCCTTATACATCACATGGTCATGACGGCATTATGATTGGTAACGAGATAGCT
>JBILET010000050.1:0-8211 GCA_044351935.1 Bdellovibrionota bacterium | reverse complement strand
ATTATTATGTGTTTTCAATAGGTTACAATAATCAAGCCCTACTCTACAGTTGCAAGTCAATTACTAATAGCTACAAAGTTACGTGTCAGCCACCTGTCACAATCGGTGAAACTTTGACCGCCAAAACAAGCCCATGACCAGGCATTGATGGCTCATTAGAAGACCTAACTGGACTCATCTGATCCAGTCCAACGACCATTGCATCATTAAACACAACTCCCATACGAGTATCTAATAAAACTTCACCGGAAGAACTTACCCAACGCAACCAAATTGTGCTTTCTTCGTTAGTGTAATCTACCACACGAACATACACTCTTTGCCCATTCATTAATCTGATAGGTTCTTTCTGTTTAATAGAAATAAATTTTGAAGCCTCGGCATGAAGTTTAAAATCGGTGTAAGGAAGATGGATAAATTTATCACGTAAGTCTTCTAGACGTGGATCGATATTTAATTTAGAAGCATCAGTACTTTCAGATGATTTTTCTTGGCTAGCCTCAATTATACGAATGGATACCTGAGACCTTTCGTTGCCACCTTTTGAAAACAAAGAGACTGATGAAATTGAAGTAGTTGCACGCTCAGTGCTGGGAGTAGCAAGGGCTCCAGATACTATGAAAAATAATAGTGCAAAACTACAAACTAGCCTCACCGGTTACCTTTTAAAACAATACCTTCTGAATTACGCTCTGCTAAAAGTGGTAGTGATTCTGTTGAATAAGTTTTTGGCCTAATAAAAACAATCGGCGACCTACCTGATTGACTATTTATTCTTCTGGCTGTTCCAGAGCTACGTATCCACTCAACATTTCTAGCATCCTGTGAATAAACCGAGTTACCAGATACTGATTGAATTGATATCGGTCGGCTGTTCCTAGCGCTTCGATAATCAATTTCTATACCAGATGTATTTTTAGTAACAGGCATCATTAAGAATACTGTACTAGCAGCAAGAGCTCCTGCAACAGTATATCTAACAGGAGTAGGAAGAAAGATCGCAGCTAATGCTTTTAATTTACTAAATCCGTGATATTGGGCCGATTCAAGCTGGTTTTCCCGTTGGGCTTTATGGATATTTGCACTAACTCTGCTCCAAAGAGAAACCTTTGGAACGATCATAATTTTTTTAAGTAGTAAGTTTGTGCTTTCTAATTGTTCAAGGTAGCGAGCAGCATTAGAGTTTTTATCAACCAGCCACTTAACTCGTATTCTTTCAAGTAGGGTGGCTTCACCATCAAAAAATTTACCCAAAAGTATTTCTTCAGATTCAGTTAGATTTTTCTTACTCATGATACCCTCGTAGAAATTAACATTGAGTGGTCGATTTTAGGATCTGCGACAGTAGAGCCAACTTTCACACCTATTCCATCCGGATCATTTCCAGACTGCAAACAGGTTTGTAGTTTTTTTCTAGCGTAGTGCAATCGACTCATTACGGTTCCTAATGATACATTGGTTATTTTTGCGATCTCTTCATAACTCAACCCATCAACTTCTCTTAAAATCATTACCGAACGATGCTCAGGTGAAAGCGAATTAAGCGCTTTATCAATTGCTTCGGCCTGCTCTCTTCTAATCAATGTTTGAACAGGATTTTCAACCTCTGTTGCTCCACCTAAAGCTGTAACCTTTCCAGTGTCTATGTCTGATAGCTCGCTAGTATTAGACCCTCCACGTCGAGCGACCATCCGTTTAAAATCAATTGCTTTATTAAAAGCAATTCGATAAAGCCATGTATAAAAAGAAGATTGCCCTTTAAATGTACCCAAAGAAAGAAACGCTTTGACTAAAGTATCTTGAACAATGTCTTCTGCATCTTCTTGTGAACGTACAATTTGCGTGACTAACCTAAGCACCTTTCCTTGGTACTTCTCGACAAGAGCCCTAAAAGCCTCTCTGTCACCTTCAATAGACTGACTTATTAATTCTTTTTCCGTATTCTCCACAATGACCGTTAATGATATGAGATACAGAGCGTATTGACGAGTAATATAGATGTCTTATTCACTTATCCCTAACTACCTGAAATCATTATATACAATAATGCGGGCGGTCCTATTTAACGGAGGTAAAATAGGACCGTCCCCATTATGAGAGATAAGTTACTAAATTTTTTGCTTTGCGGGTTTGCCGCCATATTGTTCTGGCAGACTATTCCCAACTTACACCAAGCAGCAACTGCCATACCTCAAATGGCTAACATAATAGTAAATACCCCACCTGAAATATTAAAAGAAAATAAATACGAGTATTTTGGATATAAATACATACGTGATGTAACCGAAAATATCCCCGACCCGAATTTAATGCCAGTTACTAGATACTACGATCACACCAAACTTGCCCACTTATACTTACCTAAATTTAGAAATCGCATTGAAGATAAATTAATTATTGGGATCGGAATAAATAACAACGATTTATCAGAACAAATAATTGCACCAGCAAATTTTTTAAAATCTAAACGAGGCAAATATTTTTATACGTTTCAAACTATACATGATTATTATTCATTAACAGCGATTGAATTTAAATTTGATACAAATATTACCGTTGATGATCTTGAAATAAAAACTGCTATTTATTCTAAATATCCTAAAAACGAAACTAAGAGCATATGGAATATTAAAATACCTAAAAATCAGTCAGACTACACATACAGGTTGCCTAATTCTTTAAAAGATTTTTCGTTTGGAAGAGGCAGAACTGATTTTCACATCGTGCTGAATTCAAACCAACAAATTCAGATAAAAGAACTTATAATTTACGGTGTCAAAATTGATTTACAAAACTACACTATTATTAATCGACAAAATTCAAACTTTTTAGCGATCGACAATGATTTTTACAAGCTGATAATAAATAACAAAGATATAAAATGGTTAAACTATATAAACGGCGTTAAAAATGTTAATTGAAGTCCTACTAGCAGTATTTACAATTATCAGTGCCCCCTATTTGTTGATATGCAATCTTCCGTCTAGCGGTGTAACTTTTATAACTCGTTGGACTCTTGGTTTAGTCACCACCTCTTATTTGGTTGCAGCTTTTCATGCGTTTAACTTATCAAAACAAAGCTCATACAGCATTATACTTGTATTGCTAACTTTATCAGCGTTATACAAGGCATATTCATCTCGCAAAAATTTTTGTCAATTTAAATTGTCAGGTTTTAAATTAAGAATTGTAGATTTATTATTCTTTTTGGGGCTTGTTATTTTTGCTTCCCATGGTTTTTTATTAGTTTTATCAGATCCAATTTCAGCTTGGGATGCCGTTGCAATTTGGTACCAAAAAACTCTAGCTTACTATTATTGGGCTCCTTTGGAGCAGATCCCAACTTTAAACTATCCAAATCTATTTCCAATTTTTTGGAGTTTTATTTTAACTTTAAATGGGAATCTAGAAGGCATTGGAAGATTAATTTTCCCTCTTATATATAATTTATTTTTTCTTGAAATTTACTTAATATTCAAAACTAATAGTAAAAAAGATTTCTATCTATGTGCCGCCCTACTTTATTTAGCATCCATATTCAGAAACGATCTTACATACAACGGTTATCAAGATGCTGCATTACTAGCAGTCGCAGGCATTGCTACTGCTAATTTTATTAAAATTTATATATCTGCATCTACCAATCCAAATAACCTATCAAAACTGAGAATCAATTTTTATTACGCGTTGGCACTACTTGGATCTTTAGGTTTTATTAAGAACGAGGGTTTAATATTTTCGCTTATTTTACTTATTATACCTCTAATTATTACTGTAAAATTTAATATCATTCGCAATTATGACTATCTAATTTTATCGGTATTGTACTTTATCTTACTGCTGTTTTGGCAAATTATTCTTTATTTTTATCACGTAGATTTAAATAACATTCAGGGTGACGCTTTTAAGCTTAATTCAATAAGCGATCTGCTAACTCAAACTAGTCGCACTCCAGTCATTACTCAATATTATAAAAGTTTCTTTAGCCAATATTACCTAATAATTTCTGGTTCAGTTTTACTTTCTTTGATGGCTGTTGTGTTAGATTTTTCTAAAGCTTGGATAATAGGTTCTTTGTGGTTAATAACTTTTCTTCACTCCTTATTTATCCTATGTGTTTTCTTGCTTACTAAACAAGATCTTGCATGGCATTTAGATAGTGCATTTTCGCGCTTAATGTATCAAAGTTGTTTTATATACATTCTGTTGGCTATCAGCATTATTTTGCCGCAAAGGAATGAATCAAGATTTACCAGTTAATCGCAAATACTTTTCATAAGCTTTTTGAATCTCGATAAAACGCTCAACAGAAGAACGCATCATTTCAGGCGGCAAATCTGACGGTAATGCATCAGGATGATAAGCTCTTACTAATTTTCGATAGGCTTTTTTTACTTCTACAGGAGTAGCATTTTTAGAAACCCCGAGGATATCACTCCAGGATTCTTCAAAAGTCTTAACAAAATCAGATAAGTCTTCTTTCGACTTTTGCTGACTTGAATCTTGATGGTTTGTTTTTTGAGATTGCTGTTTGTTTTGTTCTGTTTTTTCTGATTGATTTCGTTTTTCAGTAGTTTTTCGTTCAAATTGAGTTTTCCAGTTATGATGTCTTGCAGTAAGCCTATCTAAAGTGCGCTTATCAAGATTAAATACAGATGCGCTTTCAGCTAAAAGTTGTTGCTCGGCATAAGACACAATATTATCCGAATACGCCATTGATAAAAGTACATCAAAAGCGTTTTCAAGAAGCACTGGTTGGTTTTTAAATCTTCGATAAAATAAATGCAAACACTCAGAGTAAGTTTGCCCACTACTTGATGCTTTAAAAAGAAACCTTCTAGCTCGTATTTTTTGTTTTTTTGAAAGTGAAAAATGCGCGTCAAGTAATCGGGTGAAAAGTTTTAATTCAGTTTCGCTTATAGCGCCATCGCTTGCGGCCATTTTTGCAGCAAGTGTTACTATTCCTTCGAAAAAATTTCTACCGGCAAATGGCCACAACTTAAACCACAACCTAGATAAGAACGGAAAGTGGATTGAATCAACTTTTGTTGCTTCAGCTGGATTTTGAGGTGGCTTTGGGCGAAAAAGTTTTAACATCTAAATATTAATGAGCAACTCCCCAATGAGCTCCACTTCCTACTTCTACTTTCATTGGAACACTCCAATCCGAAACCACAGATTCCATTTCTGATTTAATTATTTTAGATAACTTTTCAACTTGCTCTGATTTAGCTTCAAATACAAGTTCATCATGAACTTGCAATATTAACCTCATAGCAAGCGAGTCTTCAGTTATCCTGCGATCAATTGCAATCATTGCTTTCTTAACAATATCTGCAGCTGTTCCTTGAATCGGAGCGTTAATAGCAATTCTATTGATAAAACCGCGATCCCGCTCTGCATTTTCGACTGCGGTTTTAAGAAACCGTTTACGACCAAAAGCCGTCTCTACAAATCCATCACTTACAGCTTTTGCTTCTAGTGATGAAAAATACTTTTTAACATTTGGGTATTGAGCAAAATATTGCTCGATATAAGAATCAGCCTCACGTACCGATATGCCTAGCTCTTTTGCTAATCTAAATCCGCTCATTCCATAAATTATTCCAAAATTTAAAGTTTTACCGACTCGTCGCTGCTCGGGTGTAACATCTAAAATTGGCGGAACTTGAAAAACTTCTCGTGCTGTTTTGGTATGAATATCACAGCCATCGATAAATGCTTGTATTAAATTTTTATCATGACTTAACTCGGCTAAAATTCTAAGTTCAATTTGTGAATAGTCCGCAGAAATTAATTGATATCCATCTTCGGCAATAAAACTTTCTCGGATTTTTCTGCCTTCGGGACTTTGAATTGGAATATTTTGAAGATTTGGATCCGAACTTGATAATCTTCCAGTACTTGTAACAGTTTGATTGAATCTTGAGTGTAGTCTGTTTGTAATCGGACTAACTTGATCTGGTAGTGCATCAATATATGTACTTTTTAATTTAAAAAGGCTTCTATATTGAAGAACTTCTCGAGGGAACTCATGAGTTGCGCCTAGCATCTCTAGAACAGATGAATCAGTTGAAAAACCAGTTTTTGTTTTCTTTACTCCTCTTGTCGAGATCCCCAACCTATCAAACATAATTTCGGCAAGTTGTTTTGGAGAATTTAAATTAAAATCCTCGCCTGCCATGTTAATTAACAAAGTTTTAATTTGATCGAGCTGAATAGAAAACTTATCGCTCATTTCTTTTAAAAACTTAGTATCAAGTTTTACACCTGCAAGTTCCATTCTTGATAAAACCGGGATAAGTGGCATTTCTATTGTTTCAAACACACTATTAAGTTGGTTTGATTCAATCAATGGCTTTAACGCAAGCATCAAGCACCAAGTTACATGAGCATCTTCTGCTGAATATTGAGTAGCATCCTTAATCGAAACAGCAGCAAATCCCTGCTCGACGTTTGCTAAACTGTCATACTCAATGACCCCGCGACGAAGATAACTGTTAGCCAAAGTTGTCATGCTAAAACTTTGGTTATCGGGGTTTAATAGATAGGCCGCAACCATAGTATCCCAAAGCGGGCCACTTACTGTTAAATCGTATCCAGCTTTTAATACACTAATGTCGTATTTTAAGTTTTGCCCAACTTTTGTTTTGGTCGAATCTTGTAATATTGGCGCAATTTGCTTTAAGACTTCATCACAATTCATCTGGTCGAAATCAGCAGAATCCTCAGATACATGAGACATTGGAATGTAATACGCAGATTTTTCATCCCAACAAAATGAGATACCAACAAGTTTTGCACTTAACGGATCTAACGAAGTTGTTTCTGTATCAAATGCAAATACAGTTTGCTTTGATAGCTTGCTAAAAAAGTCGGAAAAATTTTGTTTTGTAACTGTTGTATATTTAGCTGCAACATCTTCGGATTTTCTTGGAATTGTTGCCAATGGCAGGTCTTTTAAAAGGGATGAAAAACCTAATCGCTCGAACAAACTTGATAATACTGCCATATCAGCAGCATGCCTTTGGCATCCTGCTAAAATTTGGTCAACAGATGCAGTTAAAACAGGAACAGCGTGATTGTTTATTTTAAAATCAAAAGGCGCATCAATTAAAATTTGTGCTAATTTTTTACTTAAAATTAAAGTGTCTTTTTCTGAAATAATTGTTGCAGCAAGTTTTTCTCGACCTCTTATACTTTTATCATTTTTGATCGCATCAGTTGCAGCAATAATTGAATTTACATCACCATAGGATTGCACAAGTTGTGTCGCCGTTTTGGGTCCAACACCAGATAGTCCAGGAATATTATCAGATGAGTCCCCCATCAATGCCAAAACATCAACAACTTTATCGGGCGAAACTCCAAATTTTTCAACAACACCTTCTACTCCAAATTTTTTATCCTTCATTGTGTCCCAAATTAAGACACCAGGCTCAACTAACTGACAAAGATCTTTGTCTCCTGTGACTATCACAACATTTTTATCTGCTAGTCTTAATTTATGAGTAAGAGTTCCAATAATATCGTCTGCTTCATATCCAGGAAGCTCAACAACAGGAAGACCAAGGGCTTGGGAGATCTCGCGAAACACTGGCATTTGAGGCACTAGATCCGCAGGGCACTCTGCGCGATTTGCTTTGTACTCTGGATATAACTCGTTTCTGAATGTAAGTTTGCCCGAATCAAAAACCATCACCATATGGGAGTTGTCGGGTAAACTTAAAAGTTTTCCCAACATTCGAGTAAAGCCATACAGAGCATTGGTAGGAAACCCATCTTTGGTTGTTAGGGGAGCAACCGCATAAAACGCTCGGAAGATATAACCAGAGCCATCAATTAAATAAACGGTTTCTTTTAGTGTATTGTTCTGTTCCATTTAGGGGAACAGTCTAGCGCGCTTTGCTAGTTCAAATCCATTCGTATAGGAGCAAGATTTAGCCCCAAACGCTCGCTTAATTTTTGACGAATTCGATTCTCGACATCCTCAGACAAGCTAAATTCCCCGCGAAAAGAACCTGCTACCTTTACAGTCAATAAATATGTCCTCTTAAGCTCGGCGCAGATTGGGCACTTGTCGGCTTTTGCATCCATCATCGCCTTAATTGTTCTTGGAAGTTCATTATCGGCGTAATCACATAATAAAGAGTCAAACTCTTCTATTGTCATGTCGCCTTTTTCAAGCATTAACAGATGGTCTTCGGTGTA
>JBILET010000346.1:0-2635 GCA_044351935.1 Bdellovibrionota bacterium | reverse complement strand
AAACGGGTTTGTATATCCCCCATAAAAGTATAAAAAAGTAGCAAGTAACAACACGTCAAATAACAATACGTAGACTACTAGCTGATTTGGTTGAGTATTATCTATTGTGGTGACAGGGATTGTAGGACTATAGGCAAAATATAAAAGAATATTAGAAAGCAGTAGTAACAATAATATGATTACAATGGGAGGCTGCCACCAATCTGCATCGATTAAACTGACTCCAAGAGCCCAAACTATGACGTATGCAATAATGGTAGCCCATCGGATTGCCATCAACCTTTGTAATATCATATGTGGCTATATATTACTTTTTTCAATCAAAACCTTCTACCACCACTCATTTCATGCAAGAATATCGACCAGATAGACGAACGCAATGAAATATAAAGGACTAATAAAACTTGCTATAAGCGTTATTATGTTAACCCTAATTATTAGGTTAACTGATTTCGATAAGCTTTCAGCAACTGTCAGATCGCTGTCTTTGTCTTCTGTTATTATAGTTGTTTTAATATTCTCTGTTGGGCAAATCCTTAGCGCTTTTAAATGGTTTAATATTTTAAAAGCATCAGGGATTCATGTTTCATTCCCTCATGTATTGCGAAGCTATTTTATAGGGATGTTTGTTAACTGTTTTGGATTTGGAACAGTTGGCGGAGACGTGACTCGAGCATTAATGGTAGCAGGAAGTGAACATTCAAAAGTAACTGCCCTTTCCTCTGTAATTGCAGACAGAGCTCACGGACTAGCTGTGCTTGCCACTATTGGTTTATTTTTTGGCAGTAGATACCTTGCGCCAGAGTACAGCTACTTAATGGTAGCTGTAGGTGTATCAGCAATACTTGGATGGTTTATTGGTCCATTCCTAGTTCGTAAAATTTTTAGCGAACAAAATCCTTTTAGAATTAAAATGGAAAATGTTCTAAAGGCGTTTCCCCATGATCCAAAAGTTATTTTAGTTATAACTTTGATTTCGATAGTCTTTCATACACTTCAAATAAGCCTTCATTATTTAATGGGATACTTTTTATTCCTAGATCTACCAATGAGTGAGCTATTCATAATAATCCCGATTATTAATATTCTGGCAACCCTTCCTATATCTTGGAATGGTCTTGGTGTTCGCGAACAAGCCTATACTTTCTTTTTAGCACCACATTTAGTTTCAATTGAACAAGCACTTACATTTGGTGCATTGTGGCTTTTATCTGTGACAGTATGCAGCGCAATTGGCGGACTACTCTCCGCAATGAGCCCGAAGATTCAAAAGTAAGTTTACTATTTCTTGAAGTGAGTTTTTTAACGCAGGGTATCGCAGAGGATCCGCAGAGTAGCTTGCAATACCCCTGCGTTACCCTGCGCTCCTCTGCGGTAAAAAAGTAACAATCCGCAGCGGTTAATTGAACGCAAGCAAACTTAAATTCTTAGCATTACCGCCAAACCATACTTTTATTTTTTTTAGCGATCATATCGATTAGTGAATCTTTATATTTTCGAACTTTATTTAATAATTGTTCATCAGAAACACCTATAATTTGAGCAGCAAGTATTCCAGCATTAGCTGCATTTCCGATTGCAACCGTTGCTACTGGCACACCTTTTGGCATCTGAACAATTGAAAGTAACGAATCATTTCCATCTAGGTACTTTAACGGCACAGGCACACCAATAACAGGAAGCTCTGTTATAGATGCAACCATTCCAGGTAAATGAGCTGCACCACCTGCACCTGCAATAATTACTTTTAGTCCTCTTTTGCGCGCAGATTTAGCGTAATTTAACATTTGCTCTGGAGTCCTATGAGCAGAAACCACACTACATTCATACCCAATCCCAAAATGTTTTAACATCTCGGCTGCTTCTTTCATTACTGGCCAGTCAGAGTCACTGCCCATAATTAATCCGACTTTAGCGGATTTATTTTTAGTAGATGTGATTTTTTTTGCCATAGATAAATCCACTATATTATTTATTACTTAAATTTTTAATCCACTCTTGCTCAACTTGCAAAGCTTGACTCCAAATAAGATCAAACTGCTCTTTGGTATCTGCATTGACGTTTATATGTCCTAGTTTTCTACCAGGTTTAGTCCCTTTTTTGTAGTACCAATGCAGAAATGTTTTATCTGCGTTTTTTGGAGCTTGGCATTCATCTTTATTGATTCCAATTGGGCCAAGGATATTACGCATTCCAAAATAAGGTTTATTTGGAACTATTTTTTCGATTGGTAGATCTAATATTGCGCGAATATGGTTTTCGAATTGACTTGAATTTGTACAGTCTTGGGTATAGTGCCCAGTATTGTGCACTCTTGGTGCAATTTCGTTAACTAATAGTTGATTATTTTCTGTAAGAAACAGCTCAACAGCATAGGCACCAATTATATCAGATTTTTCGCCGATATTTGCAGCAATTTGAAAAACTTTCTCTTGAATATCACTTGCTACACCTGCATTTGATGCCGGGCCAAAAACATTTAAACAGGTTCCTTTAAGTTGTTCCGAGACCACAACGGGATAAGAGTGGATTTTTTTTGATTTGTCTCGAATACAAACAATAGCAAGCTCTTTTTGGAATTTTATCATTTGTTCTGCGTAAGTAACTGCCGACTTGCTTGATCCTTCTTGAATA
>JBILET010000345.1:0-2640 GCA_044351935.1 Bdellovibrionota bacterium | reverse complement strand
AGGATTAACAATATTGATTGTATTTGATACCGACATTAAAGATCCAAGATCTGTTGAATCATGGGAAGCATTAACATTATGACCAATTTCGTGCATTAATGTTTGAGCAAAAATTAAAAAACCAGACGAATAGTCACTCCAGCCCGCAGCATATTCTGGCAAAGCACACATAGAGCCAATATAAGCTAATCCAATTGCATCAAGAAAGCCACGTTGGGAAGTCATCAGATGGTAAATGTCAGTATCTGTTATTGGATTATTGATTCGATATTGTCGATATGTCTGTAAAAGTTGCCCAGATGTTTTGTATTTAAAGGCCACTGGATCTGATGTTGAACTTGTAAATTGTGTAATAGCTGAAATGTTAATTGCATAACCAAAAGTAGACGAATAAACATTTGATGTTTTCTGAAGAGCTAGAACAGCAGCTAACAACGCTTTGCGACCGTGTAGTTTAGAAAAGCGCGAGTCTATATCAACAGCAAGTGTAATCGATTTACTTCCAGCAGATCTGTTGAAAATATGTCGTGATAAAGCCCAAGAAGTCTTGATGTTACTTTTACTGCTACATCTAAATTCTGATTTAGGCTTAATGTGGCTAACCCTTAAAAATTTATTACTACCTGCAGCAGAGCTAATATTTAGTGAACGTTTAAATCCAGAAGTTCTGTCTAGTGGAATAAAAATATTATTATTAGATTCACTCTGTGTAATTCCATAAATCCTTTGTTTGGATTTGCCGTAAAAACGGGGTGCGTAAATGAATCCATCAAGAAAGGAAAATGAAATATTCTTTGAAGTTATTCCTTTATCCGAAACAAATTTTACCGGCAGAGTAGTTTTTGTTGTATATTTAAATATCCCTCTAAATCGACCAAGGCCTGACCTTTGACCATTTACATGAAGTAATACAGTCCCGTTAGGTTTTTTCTGAATATTATAGTTGTTACAGTAGGCCGAGGGGGTAAATAAGAGTGAGTAGATACAAAAACAAAGAATAAAAATCTTAGCTTTCATGTATATCCCCCGAATTCAGGCTGTAGGTTGTTAACGTAAGAATGCAACTATTTAAGCAAAATAATAGCAATACCAGTAATAGTTAAAACAGCCCCTAAAAATTTACGCCAGAAATTTATTTCTTTAAATAATACGTTACCACTAATAACTGCAAATAGTAGTTGGACTCGAACTATCGCAGACAATTCAGGTGCCTGAAGATGTTGAAGAGCGAATAACTTTGTAGTCATAAAAACTACTTCAAAAAATCCTCTTAATAAAAACGGTTTAGTATTCGAATTAAGAAGTTTGTATCGTTTATCAATAAAAATTGTTGGCAAAAGCATAAGCCCGGCAAGTGCTGTCATCGTAAATGCAGAAAATGGTGCTGAGGCTGATTGAACACTAAGCCTATCAAAACAGCTATTAATGCTAAAAAATAGCGCACATAATAAAGCAAATACGATTGCTGATTTTGAAGTTTGGATACTTCTGTTTAGTAGAATTACTAAGCTACCTGTGACTGTTATACATACACCTAATACAATCCTTAATGTCAGCGGATCTCCTGTAATTAATGGAGAAGTAAAAAGCATAAAAACCGGGTGAAGAGATACAAGTGCAGTTACCACCGATATTTCGCCTCGAGCAAGAGCATGCATTTTGCAAGTTTCAGCACCAGTATCCGAGATGCTTCTCGCAATCATATACCACCAGAACATCCCACTTATAGCAAAGTCCTCAAGACCACAAATCCAAAGAATAAAAAGTAAGATTACATAGTGAGGTATTGCATAAGCAAAAGATGCAAATGCCGAAGTAGTTCCATCAACAGAAGTTGAAAGCTTTTTACTAACAATATCTTTTGCGGCACCTAAAAGTGCAGCTATCAAACCAAGTATTAAGCCCATAATCTAGTTGTTTTTAAGGCAGTTCCTGTTTAAGAGTTGATTGGTAAATGATTCCACCATTTGAGTCAGTTAATTGATCATAATTTAATTGTAAATTACGAGTAGCTGCCAAAAATTCTGGCGATTCTTTTGTGTAGAATTTTCCGTTTAAGTTAACGATGCTTTTTATCTTTGAAGCCTCGGGTACTCGATCTGTAAATATGATTACTTCTTCGGCGGCTTCTTTTGGCGAGATCCAATCTTGTTTAGAAACTACATAATAAACAAATATCAATGCATTTATGAATGTCAAAAGTAATACACCAAGAAAAAGATCATTTTTTAACAATCTATGAATTCCAATAGGGTACTGTTCCTCAGGTGAATTTTGTTCATTTCGGAGTCGCTCGATAACCTTAGTATCTACTAACTCTATTTGCTCAATATTTTTGCGACGGTCACGCATTTTAAGTTGGCTCCTTAGAGATCTGTTGTTCTAGTAGCTCATCGCCAACTCTAATGTATCTAAAAATTGTATTACCTAATTCATGTGAGACTTCAAAAGCTATAAGTGATTTATCAGATCCTACTGAGTCGGTATTAGGTAGGAAGATTGCATAATGAAGTAATATTTGATTGGGAATTGTGATTCGTTTCATATTCCCTAAAATTTTTGTATTAGTTTGATTGAAAACAGCAATAGGTAGTGCGTTGTCTTCTTGGTCCATTCTTAACATCTCATCTTTGAGTTGTC
>JBILET010000342.1:0-2655 GCA_044351935.1 Bdellovibrionota bacterium | reverse complement strand
TAGAAGCGTTGTTAACGAGTGGGTTAAAACTACAGATCAGCCATCTTTCTTGTTAGCGCGAAGATTAATACGTGAAGAAGGATTGCTTGTAGGTGGGTCAAGTGGCGCAAATTTATTTGCTGCTCTTCAAGCCGCTGCTCGATTAAGAGAAGGCCAGAATTGCGTAGTTATTTTGCCTGATGGGGTGAGAAACTATATGACTAAATTTGTAGATGACCGTTGGATGAAAGAAAACGGTTTCTATGAAGCTAGGGAAGTAAAAGGAACTGTACAAGACGTATTAAATAAAAAAGGCAAAAGCCAGCCATTGTGCGCAGATGATACAAAAACAATTCATGAAGTTGCCGAAATTATGCGTCGTGAAAGTATTTCGCAAATGCCAGTTACTTCTGGAGGAATACTTGTTGGAATGGTTAGCGAAACAGATATCCTTGATATGGTTTTTTCAGGTGAAGATGCCCATAAAGTTATTGTTTCAAAATGTATGAACCGCAATGTGCCAACGGTTGCTGCGCATACACCGCTTTCAACTTTACATGGAATGTTAAAAGCATCAAATGCCGTGATTGTAGTTAATGATCGTAAAGAGCCATTAAGTATTGTTACCAGAATTGATATTCTTGATCTGCTTGCATAAAACTTAAATAAACTGATTGGGTTTTTGTAATGATATGAGTGATCAACAAATTAAGTCATTAACAAAACTTGTATCGGCTCTTAAAACCGCGCCTGCTGCAATTGCGATGTTTGATTTAGACATGCGTTATGTCTGGATATCAGATCGATGGATCGTGGAATATAGCTTACAGAAGCATGGTTCAATTATTGGTAAAAGCCACTATGAAGTTTTTCCTGAAATATCTGACGAATGGAAAAGCCTTCATAAAAGAGCATTATGTGGTGAAACTATCCGCTGTGATGAAGATTATTTCGAAAGAATTAATTCAAATTCGATGTGGTTAAAGTGGGAAATCTCGCCTTGGTACGAAGATAATGGAGAGATCGGTGGAATCGTAATGTTTACCGTCGATATCACAAAAACAAAACTTATCGAAAGAGAACTCCAGGTTAGTGAGGATCGCTTAAAGAAAACCGGGATCATGGCTAAAGTTGGGTGGTGGGAATTAGACTTAATCAATAACAGCCTACTTTGGAGTGATGAAGTAAGAAGAATTCATGAAGTAGAAGAAGGTTACCACCCTACAGTTGAGCAGGCGATTGGTTTTTACCGTAAAGATGTAAGGCAAAAAGTTGCAGACTGCGTAGAGAATGCAATTAGACTTGGAAAAAATTTTGAATTTGAGTTGCCGTTAGTAACGAAACTTGGAAATCATAAATGGGTACTATCTAGAGGGGAAGTTATATTCGACGGTCAGAAAGTTTGCAGAGTTTTTGGGACTTTCCAGGATATTACTCAGCAATATATAGCGACTCAAAAAATTAATGATCTTAATGAACGGCTACAGATAGCAAAAATTAAAGCCGAAGATGAATCAAGAGCAAAAGCAAAATTTTTGGCGAATGTTAGCCACGAAATTCGTACTCCGATGAATGGTATTATAGGCATGACAGATCTTGCCCTTGCTACGTCATTAACGCCCGATCAAAGAGAATACTTAGAGGTAGTGAAATTTTCGGCAAATAATTTGGTATCTGTCATTAACGATGTCTTGGATTTTTCAAAAATTGATCTTGGGCATCTAAAGTTAAATCCAATTATTTGTTCATTAAAACAACTTACTTCTCGTTTGATATCTCTTCTAAAGCCAAAATTGGACGAGAAAAAAATCTTATGCGAGGTCGTCTTTTCGGATCGGGTGCAAGATTCAATTTTTATTGATGATGTTAGGTATGGACAAATACTGCTTAACCTTCTTAGTAACGCAACAAAATTTACACCAATGAATGGAAAAATCGATATACATTTCGATTGTCCTTCCGCGGATACTTTGGTGTGCACTGTAAAGGATACAGGAGTTGGAATCCCATCAGATAAACTTGCTATTATATTCGAACCTTTTGAGCAGGCAGATGGGGCCGTAAGTCGTAAATACGCTGGCACTGGGCTTGGTTTAGCTATTTCCAAGACGCTAATAGAGCTAATGGGCGGATCTATCACAGTATCAAGCGAAGTAAATCAAGGATCGGAATTTAAATTCGATATAAAACTTTCTAATGACTTGTCAACCGACAGTAATGATCGCAGCATTTCTTCTGTAAATATTGACAATATGAATATTAACGGAACAAAAGTGTTAGTTGTTGAAGATAATATTGTTAATCAGAAATTACTTGTTGTGACGTTGGAAAAATTTGGATGTCATGTATCGGTTGTATCATCTGGATTTGAAGCACTGAATTTATTATCTCAACAATCAGCTGCTAAAAATTATGATTTGGTTTTATTGGATTGTCAGATGCCAGGGCTTGACGGATACGAGGTCGCAAGAGAAGTTAGATTATTAAATGATAACCCAATCTGTAAAATACCGATAATAGCTGTTACAGCTAACGCTTTTGAAGAAGATCGCAAACGATGTATTGACGCAGGTATGAATGATTATCTTCCTAAGCCAATTGATAAATTAGAATTAAAAAGAGTTATAGCAACTTATGGCTCGCAGCAATTAGCTACAAATTAACGAGAGGCTTCAA
>JBILET010000023.1:0-10012 GCA_044351935.1 Bdellovibrionota bacterium | reverse complement strand
TAATCGAAAGATTTTGATACTCCTCGCTTTTTGATAATTCGGCGCGAATTGAATTGGTAACTAAATTTGCAAGAGATATTGATTCAGGTTTTTTTGTAGACTGGATCAGATCACTTAACATCATTGAAATATCATCGTTTGATTGATTACCGCCTCCATTAGACGAAGCATTTTCACGTTGTGCTAATAACAATGCGGCACTATCTCCTTTTTCATCAAGTACAAATGATTCAAATCCAGATAGATTCTTTTTTTCGCTAGCATTGCAATGAATACTAATAAATAAATCTGCTTGATTATTATTTGCAAACTCTGTTCGTTGTTGGAGCGGAATAAATTGGTCTGTTGTACGGGTTAATAAAACTTTTATGTTGGAATTTTCTTCAAGTTGCTTTTTAAGCGAATAGGCAATTTCTAGTACAATATCTTTTTCGTAGATACCACCTACTCCTACTGCGCCAAAGTCTTCTCCACCGTGACCCGGATCTATAACCACCTTAAAAGAATCTGCATCCACTACAGAATTTAAGTTATCATCGGCGGATTTTAAGTTGTTATTTAATTTTTCTGTTGCAAAAACAGCGTATTCGGATTGAGGATAATTTTTAATTATCTTTTCTAAAAAAGCTTCTGCTTGGGAAGAATCAACCTCATGATGTAATTTATAAAGTTCTAATAAGCTAGATGCCGCCTTAGTTGTGTTCGGTAAATTATCAAAAATTGATTTAAACGATTCTGATGCTTTATCAAAATACTCTTTTTCTTGTTTTTCTTTCCATAACGAAGCATAACCTTGACCTACTAAAAACAAAGATTCGGCTGCTTGTTCCTGTGGTAATGATTGCGAAAAATCAGTTAATTGAGTAATCAATTTAAGCCACTCTGCTTCTTTTAGAATATGGCTATCTGTATTCCGAAGTCTTTGAAACTCTTTTTTTACATTTATATAAGATTGCAACGTGGTATCAGGGCTTGCGAATGCGCAAAGATTTGCCAATAAAAAAACACTTAAAGCTGTTATGAATATCTTTAATAAATATATTTTCAATGGATTTTTCTGAAACAAACGCGACATTATTATTGTAGCTCTTTTTGAAGATCATAAAGAAAGTTAAGTGCCTCTCGTGGGCTTACTAAATCGGGATCAATCTTTTTAATAAAGTTTTCTAATCGATTAAGTTTCTCAACAGAACTATTATCTACAGATTCGAATATGTCTTCTTTCTTTGTATTCGTACTTAGATTGTCGAAAAGCCCTAACTGTTTATTAGAATCAGGGCCAACTTGATTAGCTGCATTTAAAGAAATCTGTAGAAGTTTTTCTGCTCGATTTAAAAGCCCACTTGGTAATCCTGCCCTTTTGGCAACCTCAATACCAAAAGATCTAGTGGCAGCTCCAGATTCAATTTTATGGGTAAATATTAACTGTCCATCAGTCATAACAGAACCAACCGAGACATTTTTTAAACTTTTTAAATAATTTGTTTCAAGCTCGGTTATCTCGTGAAAGTGTGTCGCAAAAAGAGTTCGTGATTTTAATTTAATCAATATCCATTCCAAAATACTCTGAGCAAGAGCTAATCCATCACGAGTGGCAGTGCCTCGTCCTATTTCGTCAATAATAAGAAGGGACTTATTTGTTGCACCTTGAATTAAATTGGCAGTCTCGCGCATCTCGACCATAAAAGTACTTTCGCCTTCGGTAATATTATCCGAGGCCCCGAGTCTGGCAAATATTCTATCAACTAATCCAATTGTTGCTTCCTGTGCAGGCACAAAACTTCCCATGTGTGCCAATATTGTTATCAGTGCAACTTGGCGAAGAAATGTAGATTTTCCTCCCATATTTGGCCCAGTGATAATCCAAGTGAAAACAGAATTTTCATCTAGATGACAATCATTCGGAATAAACGATTCTTTTAGTACGCTTGCTACTTGAGGGTGGCGTCCATTTATTATCTTAAGAGAACTATTATCTTCGACACATGGACGAACAAATCTATTCTGAACAGAGGATGATGCAAGACTGCATAAAAAATCTAAATTAGAAATTTGCTGATACAGCAACCTTAATTTTTCACAATACTGAATGCTTTCTTGTTTAACGGATTCATAAAGTTTTTTCTCTAGAGCAATTCTTTTTTGATCAGCTCCTAGTATTGCAGATTCTTTTTCCTTTAATTCGGGTGTAATAAACCTTTCGCTATTTGAAGTTGTTTGTTTGCGAGTATAGTAGTCAGGAATTTTATTTAAGTGCGTATTAGATACTTCAATAAAAAATCCAATTGCGAAAGCCAATCTTTGGAGTTTTCTTGAACATTAATTAAATCTTGAAGCTCTGGATAAAATGATGGATTCATATATCCTCCTTCATTTAAGATAAACGGAGGCTCCTGTACTAAAGTATCATTCAAGAATTTTTCTAGAATAGATAAGTTACCAACGATTTTTTTATCTAAAAGATGGTCAATCTTAATATCAGACAATATTGCTTGAATATTACTTAGCTCACTTAAAAAATCACGCAATGATGCAAGCTCTTTGGGGGTAATGCTGCCTAGTTCAATCCTTGCAGCTATCCGCTCAATATCAGGTGAAGTCTTAAGAATATTTTGAATTAACTGCACTTCGTTTGAAGAATTAACGAAGATATTAACAAGTTCTAGTCGTTGCTGTATTGCTTGAATATCAGCTAATGGAGATACGATTTCTTGCCTAAGTTTTCTTGCGCCACCAGAAGTTTGAGTATGGTTTAACAATTCAAATAAAGTCCCTCTTTCGGAGCCGTCTCGGTTATTTTTTATTAGCTCAAGATTTAATCTTGTAGTCGGATCTATTAGAACTCTTCCTTTATCTGAAGCAGTCTGTATAGATTTAAATTCAAATCCAATCTCGACAGTCACTTCATTTATATATTCACTGAGCATCGATACAGCAATTTTTGCTGTAGGACTTAGCGAAGAAAACCCATCAACCTTGCTAATATTAGTTGGAACTTTAGATGGTGCTACTCTAAATTTAATGTTTTTATTAGTAACTGACAGTTCAAGATTTCTTACCCAACCGATTCTTCTATCAAGTGATTTACCATTAACAACAACTGGCAATACAACTTCTGAAACAGAAAACTGTCTTAAATATGTAGGCAAATCCGAAACAGTTAATCCATCACGAATTAAAATCTGGCCTGATTGAACAACCGACAGTGCAACTGCGCAATCAGTATCACTTCGCACAAATACAGAAGCAACAAAACCAACATCGGACGAGGCTTGTGGTCCTGCTAAAATTTGTACCGCAGGAGTAATTATTCGTTCTAGTTTTCTGGCAACCATTCCCTTACCGGTAACGGGACCAACTTGGGATATAATGGCTACCGAAAAACCAAGAGCAACTAAACGCTCGCAATATTGATCCGCCACAGAAAGAGGAACTCCGCACATTGGAATTGGATTTTCGCTACTTTTATCTCGGCTAGTTAAAGTTAAATTTATTGCTTTTGCAGTAGTAACAGCGTCATCAAAAAAAAGTTCGTAAAAGTCCCCGACTTGAAAAAATATTAAACAATCACTAAATCTTTCCTTATAATCAATGTATTGTTGTAACATTGGAGGATAGTCAGATTTTGGTCTGGTTATTGTGGTTTTTATTAAGCTTTCAGGTGTGGCGTTCATACTATCAATCGTGGCAGTATAGCCCAAGAACGAGTAGGTTTTAAGTCTAATGAGTGATGTTTCTGCGCAAATTATTTTGGTTGATGACGAACCTGGGGTTTTAAATGCTCTAAAGCTTCTACTTGGGGCGCTGCGCTACAAAGTCACCGAATTTATCGATGCTCGCGCTGCCTTAGAATTTATCCGCTCGGCAGATCCCGCTAGTCACGTTGTGGTGTCTGACTTAAGAATGCCTGACCTTGATGGAATTCAACTAGTAGCCAAAATGAGGGCCGAGTCCCTAAATCACCCGTTTATTCTAATGTCTGGCCACGCAACAACCGAGGATGTTAATCGCGCTCTTAAATCTGGGGCAAACTCTTTTTTATCAAAGCCTTTCACACCCGAACAATTCCGAAACGCACTGGCAACACTTCGCTCCTAACAGTAAAAAGTATTTTGTGTTTATATACATTTTAAAGTTTATCGAAAATTTGTGAGAGCTTTTTTTACCGCAGGGTCACGCAGGGTATCGCAGAGTCACTCTGATAAGTTGTGCTGAATCCGCATAATAGTATCTATCTCCTCTGCGATCCTCGGCGTTGCTCTGCGGTAAAAAATAACTGCTAACGCTTACTCTTAGCCAATGCTTTATTAATAACTGACAAGGCTGCTTTAGCCTGCTTATTTAAGGACTTATATTGACTTGATGTTATCAATTCAATATCTAAGATAGGTTTAAAAATCTTTTGATAAGCTTCGACTGTAGATTTTAGGAATTTTAAATTTGCCTTAGTCAGTTTTTTCGCTTTAGAGGTACTTATAGAACTAAATATTTCCTCAAACGATCTGCAGTTATCACTATCATATAAAAAATCAAGCGAGGACGGAAAAGATTCTGAAGTTAAATTATCGTTTGCATCTTCCCAATTGAAAGAATCTAGCTTTTTCCAATCTCTTAATGAAACTGCGGATGAAGACTTAGTCAGAACTTCGGGGCTACGCTGAACAAAACCACGAGCAGTTGTGACCTCTTTAATAGCACTACCCAAATCTTGATAAATTGCTTCGTCATCCGAAGCTTCCTCATCGTCACCCTCATCAACAATAGTATCTCCAGAGTCATCATCTGGAACTTCTTCGGTGGGATCGTTTTTTACGAGTAAATAATTGATATATGTTCGAACACTTGCATTAAGCGTATCACCTTCGCACATCACTGGATCATCTTGATTCTCATCTTCCCCATCATCGCTTTGCGCAATAGATAAAGTAGTTAAAGAAAATGTCAAAATAATCAATAACGCGCAAACCCAACTATTATTACGGTTGATATAATCCATAGATAACAATAGTCGGTAATGAAAGTATTATCTTAATTATTTGCGATGTGATTTATAATTATTTTTAAAAAGTTACATATTTGCCCGAAAAATCGTGCAATTATTGATTAATAAACTCTACTAGTTTTTCGTATATGAGTAATAATTTAGATTATTTTTGGCTTATCGCAAATCTCGTTAGCTATATCTGGACTATTGATATCACATAAATGATCTCTACAGTAATTGCCTATGTCGTTTAAAACTTCGATAACAGAATAAAGTATTCGCTGGTTTAAATTTTTTGAACTATTTGAATCAGAATGAATTCGCGAAGTAAAAAGTTTGGTCCAATTGTTTAATGTTCCAGAAGACACAACAACTGAATGATCAGAGAGTATTTCGATTCTACGTTCAGCCATTAGAATATAGACCAAAATTCCTGTACGGCCAGCTGTAATACCGATTTTCTCGGTTGTAAATAATTCTCTTGCACGTTGAGCAGAAGTAACTCCAAGCATAATCTTATAGGTAGGCATACCGCCTTCGATTACTACTTTGATTTCTGCCCTGTGGCCTTTTTCTGCATCTTTAACAGCATTTTCAATTCTATCGAATCCATCTTGAGAAAAAAATCTAGATACTCTTTGCTTAGTCCAAAATAGATTCTGAATAAATCTTACTACCATCTTCCTGATGAGCCTCCGCCTCCAAATGATCCACCACCTCCAGAGAAGCCTCCACCTCCTCCTGATGACCACCCCCCCGAACTACGACCACCAGAGTAGTATCCTCCCGATGAGTTACTATTAAAATAACTTAAGAACAGAGTAAAAAATGAAGCAAGTAGTCCTAAAATAAAAGGCAATAAAAAAAGAGAGACAACTAAAGTTAAGCTAGCACCAATCATAGATGCTGTACCTAAACTTGATACTCCCAGTGCTCGTAAAAGAGTAGAAAAAAATACTCCCCCCATAACTAATGCAATAATTAAAGGCATTAGATCTTCATCGTTAGAATAAGCACTAACATTAGGAGCAGGTAATTCTTCACCGGAAATAACTTTAGCAACAGCATCGGCAGTGGCATTCAAACCGTTGGCAACTTCAGATTTTCTTAGATATGGTTTGAGTACTTCTTCTAAAATCCTCTTTGTTACAACATCAGATAAAGCTCCCTCCAATCCATACCCAACTTCCATCCGAAAAGCTTTATCCTCCATCGCTAAAAGTAACAAGATACCATCGTCTATACCTTTACGACCTAGTTTCCAGTTCTCAACAACTCTAAAAGAATATTGTTCAATTGATTCAGGAGCAGTTGTTTTCACTAAAAGAATAACAAACTGAGCGCCTTTTTCTTTTTCAGCAGAAGCAAGCTTAGAATCAAGTTGTGATATTTCGGAAGCAGAAAGGACATTAGCAACATCAACTACTCTTCCACTTAAAGGTGGTATAGCAGCAAAATCTTGCCCAACAGCTGCAAAACAAAAATAAAGTGATGCAATTAAGGATGCAAATACTCGCATCGCAAATCTTTACTTTGAAAAATCAACAGCAGGAGGCGTCGAAATTTCCTTCTCGTTTGCTACTGAAAAATTTGCTTTTGGTGAATAACCAAAAATTTTAGCAGTCAAATTACTAGGAAATGATCTTGTAAGAACATTATACTCTTGAACCGCATCGATATATCTTTTGCGAGCAACAGTGATTCTATTTTCTGTGCCTTCTAGCTGCGCTTGTAGATCCCTAAATGAACCATCCGCTTTTAACTGCGGATAATTTTCTGCAACAGCAAGCAGTCTTGATAAAGCCGACGTTACAGCAGCTTGCGACTCTTGAAAGTTTTTCATGGCATTTTCATCATTTAGAGCATCTGCCGTGAGCTGAACTGTGCCAACTTGCGCACGTGCTTTGGTAACATTTTCAAAAACTTCCTTTTCATGACTAGCATATCCTTGAACAGTTTTTACAAGATTTGGAATTAAGTCAGCACGTCTTTGATATTGGTTTAGTACTTCAGACCAACTAGATTTTATCTGCTCATCATATTGCTGAAAACTGTTGTATCCACATCCAGAAAGAAAAAAACAGATAGAAAGAACTAAAGTAATTGCTATTTTATTCATAGTAAGTTTTTCTCGTGACTTAAAAATCGAAAATAAAAAAATCCCCGCTAGATATTATCCAACGGGGATTCTAAAAAGAGAAGCACTAATTTGATCTAACAGATCTTGTTAGTTGTTCTCCATTTTTTGACGAATCAAATCGCCGAAAGTAACTGCGTTTCCGGAATCTTCCATGAATCCAGCCATGTCTTCTTTCTCTTGGCGACGTTTGATCGCTTTGGTTGATAACGAAATTCTTCTTTCGTCACGCTCAATTTTAATAACTTGAGCTTCCATTGCGTCTCCGACTTTATATTTCTCGGAAGGAGCTTCACCTTTTTCAAGTGTTAAGTGAGTTGTGTGGATAAGTCCTTCAACTCCAGCTTCGATCTCGACAAATACTCCAAAGTCAGTAACAGAACTAATTTTACCTTTGACTTTAGAATCAACAGGATAACGCTGAGCAATTGCTTCCCAAGGATCGTTTTCAAGCTGCTTGATTCCAAGGCTTAAGCGCTCATTCTCGACGTCGACATCAAGAACCATTGCTTCAACTTCGTCACCTTTTTTATACAACTCGTGTATTTCTTTCGGATCCTTAATACGCTTAGTCCAACTAAAGTCTGAAACGTGTACCAATCCATCAATTCCATCTTCAATACCAACAAAGATACCGAATTCAGTGATAGATCTAACAGTTCCTTTAACTTTAGAACCTTTAGGATGTTTAGCTTGGATATCAATCCATGGGTTAGATTGCAGGGCTTTAAGCGACAAGCTAATTCTTTGTTGATCTGCATCAATACCAAGAATTACTGCTTCTACAACTTCACCTTCATTGATTAATTTATTTGGATTTTTAACTTTCTTAGTCCAGCTCATTTCAGAGATATGGATAAGTCCTTCGATACCTTCTTCAAGCTCAACAAAAGCTCCGTAATCGGTAACAGAAATAACTTTTCCTTTAATTCTTCCGCCAACTGGGAATCGCTCGTGAGCTGATGTCCATGGGTCAGGAAGTAATTGCTTCATTCCTAAGCTTACACGCTCTTTGTCGCTATCATACTTAAGAACTACAACAGGAACTGTTTGACCAACTGAAAGTTTTTCACTTGGGTGATTTACTCGGCCCCATGAAATATCAGTGATGTGTAACAATCCATCAATACCACCAAGGTCAATAAACACACCGTAGTCAGTGATGTTCTTAACAACACCTTCCATAACAACACCTTCTTGAAGAACTTTTAGAGTTTCTCCACGTAGGTTGTCACGCTCACTCATAAGAACAGCACGTCTAGACAATACTATATTGCCCTTGTCGCGAGTTACTTTTAAAACTTTATAATCTTGAGTTTGGTTTAAGAACTTATCAAGGTTTCTGTGTGGTCGAATATCGATTTGTGAGCCAGGCAAAAATGCTGGGATTCCAATATCAACTTGTAAACCACCTTTAACTTTGTGAGTAACTTTACCCGAGATAGTTCCACCACTTTTGTAAATGGTTTCAACTTGATCCCAAACTTTTTTCTGATCAGCTTTTTCTTTTGAGAGAACAACTTGACCGAATTCGTTTTCAAGAGCCAGGATATAAACATCCACAGCGTCTCCAACGTGTACTTGGTATACACCCTCTGAGTCAGCAAACTGCTCAATTGGCACTACACCTTCTGACTTAAAGCCGATATCAACTGATACAACTTCTTTTCCAACCGAAACAACTTTTCCGGTTACAACTTTTCCTGGGCGAAGATTTCCTCGCTCATTAAAGTATTTTTCAAATTCAGAGGCAAAAGAACCTCCTACGTCGCTCCCTGAAGAGCCTTGCGCGTTATTCATTTTATTTAATTTTCCTTTTAATTCCCCTGGCTTGCTTTTAAAGCTTGCCCTCCGAGGACGAAACTAAATGATACAGGTCATCGATAGCCTGGGTCAACGATTCCCGGGTATTTTGATAGATTTTGGCATCTTTTGCGGGCACACACGGAGCATTGGTTCTTGTTTGATCTCGCTGATCACGCTCTAAGATATCGATTTCTATCTGTTTTATCCGCTCATCAAAGATATCTTTTGGTAAATCTGTTGCCTTAGGCTCAAGTTGAACAAGCCTTCTAAATGCTCTGATTTGAGCAGGAACTTCGACAAAGATTTTGTATTTTGCGTTAGGAAAAACGACCGTTCCAGTGTCTCGACCTTCGGCAATTATTGGCATACCTGGAAAAGCTTCACGCTGAACAGGCAGAAGAAAACTACGAACTTCGGGCAAAACTGCAATCTGCGATGCAAGTTTAGAAGTCTGCTCTGATTGAACTTGCTCTAAAGAGAGTATTCTAGATTGATTGATACCATTTATGATGCAATTTGCTTTAACACAAATCTGATCCTTGTCGTTTTTATCCAGTGTCAAAGTAAGATTTTTATCAAGCAGGTTTCCACGCGTTATGTCATCTGTGGTTAAAGCATTATCAATAATTATTTGGGCAATCGCACGATAAAGTAGCCCTGTATTTAAATGTGTATAATTTAATCTACTAGCAAGACCTTTAGCTAACGAACTTTTACCTGTAGCAGCAAGCCCATCAATTGAAATAACTATTCGATCAGAATTAACAGCCATAATCTTTTAAATTTTACCACTTTATGACACAGTGCAGTTAGAATTTCCAATGAGTAATTTAGTTTTTTTACAAACTGCGCCCGATAGAATTGCCGTAGGCAGTGGTACATTTATATTTAATGAATCTGCTAGCCCAACAACGGCAAGCTTTTATGTAAATGACTTCTTTCTAACTAAGCAAAAACCTTGGATTATTCCTTCAGTTTTTGAGGAAATATCATTACATCAGTTTATAGATAAATACTCACTTCATAAAGATTCCACACCAAACACCAATTTTGAATGGATAGAATCTGATCAGGACAAATTTAGA